>NZ_JAIUHI010000020.1:0-89733 GCF_020165035.1 Mesorhizobium sp. CA6
GTCGCCGCCACCGTCGTGGCCGCCGCTGTCTGCGCCGCCGTCATGGCTGGCACCGTCCGCGCCTTCGTGGTCGCCGTCATGATCGTCGCCGTCATGATCGTCGCCCTGATGATCGCCGTCCTGGTCGCCTTCATGCGAGCCGGTAGCGGCGCCGTCGCCCTTGTGCCCGGCCTCATCATTGTCGGCGGCTTCATTGTCGTCGCTGACGCTGGATGTATTGACCTGATCGTCGTCAGGGTCGGCTGCGGACGCCGCCGTCAACCCGCCGCCATTGTCGGAGCCCGCATAGGACGACTGCGTGGCGAAGATGCCGAGCAGGCCGATTGCAGTTGCCGCAAACAAGGGAAGGGTTTTCATCCACGCGCTCCGGTCCATTTTGTGAGCTCGGATCATCGTCGCGCCGGATTACGGCGCCCTTAAATGAGTGATTGCAATTTTAGGAACGTCTTATTTTTGTGCCGACCTAGCATGCGGCCGCGACGGTGACGCAGTGCCGATTGCGGCTCTCGCCACGATCGCCTCCAGCGGCTCGGGCCGGTGCAGGAAATAGCCCTGGCCATAGGCAACGCCCATGTCCATGAGAATATCCAGCGCGTTCCTGTCCTCGACCTTCTCTGCCACCACGGCAGCGCCCATCGAGCGGGCGATACCGGTGATCGCCGAAACGATCTCGCGGTCGAACCGGCTTTCGGCGATGTGCTCGACGAAGGAGCCGTCGATCTTGATAGCATCGACGGGGAAGCGCCTGAGATATTCGAACGAACTCATCCCGGCGCCGAAATCGTCGAGGCTGACGCGGCAGCGGCGTTGCCTGGCCTTGCGCAGGAACTCGGCCGCGGCATCGAAATTGGTGACGGCGGCGGTTTCGGTGATCTCGAAGCCGATGGCCGGGGCCGGCGCGCCGCCGTCGGCGATGGCCTCGTCGACGAAATCCCAGAGCTGCGGATCGGAAAGCGTCTGCGCCGACAGGTTGAAGTCGAGCGAGATGGCGCCCGCGCGCATCGCCTCGCCGTGGCGCGTCAGCGCGGTGCGGATGATCCAGCGGTCGAGCCGGGCGGCAAGGCCGAAGCGTTCGGCGACCGGCATGAAATCGCCGGGCGGGATCATCTTGCCGTTGCGGGCCTCGAGCCTGGCCAGCACCTCGACGTGGCGGCTATCTTCCCATGGCTGGCCGAGCCGATGGATTTGCTGACCGAACAGCTTCAACCGGCCGTCCTCCATCGCATCGACAAGGTCCGCGCCCAACCGTGCGGCATTGAGGCCGGCGCCCGACGTCGTTTCCGGCGAGAACACCGCGAAGCGGTCCCGGCCGCCGGCCTTGGCGGCGTAGCAGGCATCGTCGGCGCAGGCGAGCGCGTCGGCCACGCTCATGTTGGGGTCGCGCACAAAGGCGATGCCGATGCTGGCGGCAAGCCTGCGCGAGGTGACGGCAGTGCCGATATCGGCGTCGCGCACCGCGGCAAGCACCGCGCGGGCAAGGTGCTCGGCACAGGCGTCATTGCAGTTCGGCACCAAAAGCGCGAATTCGTCGCCGCCGAGGCGCGCCGCCTGCGCCGACGCGGGCAGGCTGGCGAGGATGCCCGCCGCGACGCTCTTCAGCGCGAGGTCTCCGGCGGCATGGCCGGCATAGTCGTTGAGCGCCTTGAAGTAGTCGAGATCGACATAGAACACGGCAAGCGGCAGCCGCCCGGCCATGGCAATGTTCTCGGCAAGCAGCCGGTCGAAGGCCGAACGGTTGAACAACCCGGTCAGCGCGTCGTGACGCGCGGCGAAGGCAAGCTCCTCGGCGCGCGTCTTCTCCTCGGTGATGTCGCGTACCGTGCCCAAAATCTGGCCGGCCGAGCCGACGCCGGCAATGAAACGCACCAGCGACTCGAGATGGCGGACCTGGCCGTCACGCAGGATGATCCGGTATTGCGAGGCGACGACGCTGTTCGAGCCGGGGGCGATCAGATGCGCTCGCTCGGTAGCTTCCTTGTCGTCGGGATGAAGGTAGGTGTGCCAGAGGTCGGCCGTCACCTCATCGGTATCGGCAATCAGGCCGAAGATCTCGCGCGTGCGCGCGTCCCAATAGCTCTTCTTCGTACCGATATCGTGGTGCCAGATGCCCGTGCCGCTGGCGGCAATCGCGAGGCGGAAGCGGATGTTGACCTGCTCGAGCGCCGCCTCGGCCTCTTTCTGCCGGGTGATGTCGGTCTGCACGCCCATCATCCGAAGCGGCTTGCCGTCGGCGTCGCGCTCGACAATGCCGCCGCGGTCGAGCACCCAGACCCAGTGGCCGTCCTTGTGGCGCAGGCGCAGCTCCGTCTCGATGGATTCGACGAGGCCCGCAATATGCCGGTCGCCGCTTTCCTGCGCGCGCCGGCGATCGTCGGGATGGGTCAGCTTCAGCCAGAGATCGGGCGTGTTGGCGAGCTCGTTCGCCTCATAGCCCAACATCTTCGACCAGGTCGGCGAATAGTAGCAATCGCCGGTCGACAAATTCCAGTCCCATAGGCCGAGATGAGCGCGATCAAGCGCCAGCGCCCAGAACTTACCGTTGCGTTTATCGTCGTCCGCCATTCTTTGTTCTTGCCATCCCGTCCCGGCAATATTGCATGAAAGCAGAGAAAAAAGGGTTACCGGGAGTGGTTCAGTTAATCTTCCCCCAAGAGGGGGAGAAGGCCGGCAGGCCAGAGGGGGCGTGAAGGATCGCGGCGTTGATTTTGTTGGGGTGGAGCTGGTCGCTACCGGCTTGGCTGTGACTGCAAAAAACTGAAACGCCGGTGGGACAGCGCCCCCTCTGGCCTGCCGGGCATCTCCCCTCTTGGAGGGAATTTAGCGCTCGACCGCCGTCGCCGATTGCCTAGCCACTACGAACCTTCTTCGCACCACCGTCGCAACTTTTCCCGGAATTGCTCTCAGGCAGTCTGCAGGAACACCTCTGCCGGCGCCATCCCGACCAGCTCGGCAAAGCGGCCATGGTCGGTGGCGCCCTCCGAGTTGACGACGAGCACGCGGGAGCCGGCATCGAGACCTAACGCCGCGCGCATCTGCCCGTCGCCCGCAGCGCGGACCAGTCCGGCGAGCCCGACGCCGCCGCTCTCGCCGGAGACGATGGCCGGATCGTTGCCCAAGGGCTGCGCCAGCCGCTTCATCACGGCGACCGCGTCCTCTTCTTCGACCGTCATGAAGGCGTCGCCGACGCGCGCCAGCACGCGCCAGGCGACCAAGGACGGCTCGGCACATTCGAGCATCGTCATCACGGTCGGCTGCTGCTGGGCGATCGTCACCGGACGTCCGGCCTCAGCCGAGGCGTAGACGCAAGCCGAGCGCCGCGGCTCGACCACCACGGCTTTCGGCCGCCTGGAGCCAAGCATGACCGCCACATGGCCGGCGATCGCCGCCGCGAAGCCACCGACGCCGGCCTGCAGGAAGACATGCGTCGGTGGCTCGGCCAAGCGCCGCAGCGTCTCGCGCACGATCACCGTGTAGCCCTGCATGACCAGTCCGGGGACGCGCTCATAGCCGAGCCAGGACGTGTTGGAGACGATCTTCCAGCCGCGCTCGGCACCGACGCGGGCGACTTCGCGCACCGCATGGTCATAGCCGCCCTCGACCTCGACAATCTCGGCGCCGAAGCGAGCGATGGCCGCGACACGCTCGCGGCTTACGCCAGCATGGACGTAAATCACCGAACGCGCGCCGACGAGGCCGGCCCCCTGCGCCACCGAACGGCCATGGTTGCCATCCGTTGCGCAGCAGAATGTCATCTGAGCAGCGATGGCGCGCAGCTTGGGATCGTTGATCTCGCCGATATCGACATCGCGCCCGAAGCGTTTGCCCGCCTCCTCCAGCACCAGCCGCATGACGGCATAGGCGCCGCCCAGCGCCTTGAAGCTGCCAAGGCCGAGACGCTGGCCTTCGTCCTTGACATAAAGCGCCGCGACGCCGAGGTGATCGGCCAGCACCGGCAAGGCGTGCAGCGGCGTTTCGGCATGATCGTCGCGCGCCTTGAGGTAACGCTCGGCCCGCTCGCCCCCCGCGATGCCGAGCGACTCGGCATCGGCGGCAACCAACGGCTGGTTGTGTTCGGGACGTTGGTTGAGAAGCAACATGCTAGTCTTCCTGCGAGGCACTGACTCTGTCGGCGGGCGCGATTCGGGCGCGATTTTGGATGCTTTAATTGGCTAAGTGATTGAAGTTTGTTTCGATTGGATGTCGCCGGATATTCGCTTCGGGACGACCAGATACAGCCAGAATGACTATTTTTGGTGGTATTTCACCCCCAGCGGCACGCCTATCTGATTCCTCCCGCGATCAGTCGGCCGCCAGCCGGGCGGCGACGCCAAGCAGGATGTTGGCGCCGGCGACCAGCTCGTCGGGAGCGGTGAACTCGGTGGGGTTATGGCTGATGCCGCCCCGGCTCGGCACGAAGATCATCGCGGACGGCGCGATACGGGCGATCATCTGCGCGTCGTGGCCGGCGCCCGAGGTCATGCGCCGGCACGAAAGGCCGGCGGCCCTGGCGCCGTCCTCGATCAGCGAGACGATGCGGGCATCGAAGGTCACCGGCTCGAAACGCGCCAGGCTTTCGGCATGGACGGTGACGCCGGCGCTTGCGGCCAGCTTGTCGAGGAAGGCGGCAAGCGCCGCCTCCTCTTCGCGAAGATGCGTTTCGTCGGGATCGCGCAGGTCGATGGTGAAGGTCGCGCGCGACGGGATGACGTTGATGGCGTTCGGCTCGAACGCGATGGTGCCGACGGTGGCGACGGTGCGCGTCGACGAGGCGCTGGCCCGGTCCGCCAAGAAGCCGATCACGCGGGCGGCGGCGACGCCTGCGTCCTTTCGCATCGACATCGGCGTGGTGCCGGCATGGTTGGCCTCGCCGTCGATGGTAACGCGCTGCCAGGAAATGCCCTGCAGGTTTTCGACCGCGCCGATGGCGATGCCCTCGCGCTCGAGCACCGGCCCCTGCTCGACATGCAGCTCGACATAGGCATGCGGCTTGAGGAAGCCGGGCTGATGCCGACCGGCATAGCCGATGCGCTCCAGCTCCTTGCCCAGCACCGTGCCGTCGGTGCCGACCGAGGCCAGCGCTTCCTCGAGGTTCCGACCGCCGGCAAAGACCAGCGAGCCCATCATGTCGGGCGAGAAGCGCACGCCCTCCTCATTGGTGAAGGCGGCAACCACGATCGGGCGCGCCGGCGCGAAGCCGGCCTCCCTCAGGCTCTCGATCGCTTCGAGGCCGGCAAGCACGCCATAGCAGCCGTCATAGATGCCGGCGTCGATCACCGTGTCGATATGCGAGCCGAGCATGACCGGCGGCTGGCCCGCATTGGCGTCGTCCCGCCAGATGCCAAAAATGTTGCCGATGCGGTCGACGGCGACCTCGAGCCCTGCCTCTTCCAGCCAGCCGACGAAGCGGTCGCGGCCGAGCCGGTCCATCTCGGAGGCGGCGACGCGGACCAGCCGCCCCTGCGCATCGCGGCCGATACTGCCGAGTTCCTGGATACGGCCGAGAAGCCGGTCGGCGTTGATCATCAGATTGCTCATGCCGGCAGCCTCGCTTGCGCGACTTCTTCCGGCGCCATTCCGACCAGCTCGGCATAGCGGCCGGGATCGGTGGCGCCTTCGGAATTGATGATCAGCACGCGGGAATTCCCATCGAGACCAAGCGCCGCGCGCATCGTCTTGTCAGCGGCCGCGCGTATCAGACCGGCGAGCCCTGCCCCGCCGCTCTCGCCCGAGACGATCGCCGGATCGTTGCCGGCAGGTCTCGCCAGACGGTTCATCACCGCGACGGCATCTTCCTCGTCCACGGTCATGAAGGCATCGCCGATCCGCGACAGCACGCGCCAGGCGACCAGAGACGGCTCGTAGCATTCGAGCATCGCCATGACAGTGGGCTTACTGTGCGCGATCGTGACCGGGCGTCCGGCCTTGGCCGTCTCATAGACGCAGGCCGCGCGCGCCGGCTCGACCACGATTGCCTTCGGGCGATCCTCGCCAAGCATGATGGCGAGATGGCCACCTACAGCCGCGGCGAAGCCGCCGACACCGGCCTGAAGGAAGACGTGGGTGGGTGGCTCAGGCAAACGCTTCAGTGCTTCACGCACGATCACCGTGTAGCCCTGCATCACAAGCCCGGGTATGCGCTCATAGCCCGGCCAGGACGTATCGGAGACGACGGTCCAGCCGCGCTCGGCGGCGACGCGGGCGGCTTCCCTGACCGACTGGTCGTAATCGCCGGCGACGCGCACCATCTCCGCGCCGAAGCGGGCAATGGCCGCCACGCGTTCGTTGCTGACGCCGGAGTGGACGAAGATGACGGAGCGCGCGCCGACAAGGCCGGCACCCTGCGCCACCGAGCGTCCATGATTGCCGTCGGTCGCGCAGGCGAAAGTCATCTGCCCGGCGATCGCCTTCACCTCAGGCTTGTGCAGGTCCTCGACCGCGACGGCGCGGCCGAGCTGCCTGCCTGCCTGCTTCAGCACCAGATGCATGACGGCATAGGCGCCGCCCAACGCCTTGAAGCTGCCGAGGCCGAGGCGCTTGCCCTCGTCCTTGACGTGCAGCGCGCCGATGCCGAGTTCGCCCGCCAGCGCCGGCAGGGCGTGCAGCGGCGTCTCGGCATGGTTGTCGCGCGCGGCAAGGAAGCGCTCGGCCTCGTCGGACCCGGCGAGCCCAAGCGTCACGGCGTCCTCCTCGGTCAGCGGCTGGCGATGGTCCGGGTGGCGGTTGAGCAGGAACATGGTCGGCTTTCTCCATCTTGACGACTGAAATTTATTGCAGGCCAAGCGAGAAAGGCGCTCTGTTTTGGCGCTTGAATTGCAAGTTTGTTTCGTTGGGAAACGCTGCCATGTCCATTTCGCCCGAACTCGACGCCTTCGACCGCGCCATCCTCGCCATCCTGCAGAAGGACAACGCCACGCCGCAGCGCACGATCGGCGAGAGGGTCAACCTGTCGGCGCCCGCCGTTCAGCGGCGCATCAAGCGCATGGAGGAGACCGGCGTCATTCGCGCCAATGTAGCGCTGGTCGATCCGGCCAAGGTCGGCCACCCGATCACGATCTTCGTCGAGGTCGAGGTGGAGAGCGAACGCGCCGAGCTGATCGATGCCGCCAAGCGCGGCTTTGCCCAAGTGCCCGAAGTGCAGCAATGCTACTACGTCACCGGCGAGGCCGATTTCATCCTCGTCGTCACGGTGGCGACGATGGCCGATTACGAGGCGCTGACCAGGCGGCTGTTCTTTGAGAACAACAACGTCAAAAGGTTTCGCACGTTTGTCGCCATGGACCGGGTGAAGGTGGGACTGGAGGTGCCGGTGGGGTGAGGCGTCGAAGCTGCCGACCTCCCCAACAAGTGGGGAGATCGGTTGCCGTCCTGGCTTTCGCCAATCTCCAACCTCTACTGGGTCGGCGACGCCGCGTGTTCGCACGACACTTTCGGGTTCACGTCGGCGAAGGTGCAAGCGCCGTGGCTGTTTGTGCTTGATGATTCCCGGGTTCGATGCGGCGGCCGCCGATCATCCCTTCGGCAGGTATGAAATCGTTCCGGCCAGGTCGGTGTTGTCGATCAGCTGAAAGCGGCTGTCGCTGCCGCCCTGGCGGGCCGACACGAAGGGGGCGTAGGCCGGATCATTGGTGAAGGCGTTCGCCGCCGCTTCCGATGGGAAGGCCATCAGCGCGATCAGCGTCGTGTCGAGCGGCTTGCCCTCGAGCGTCTTCACATTGCCGCTGCGCGCCAGATACCTGCCGCCGTGCTTGTGAACGAGGTCGTGCACGGTAGCGGCGTAGTCCGGTATCCATTTCGGATCTTTCACCTTGATGTCCGCGATAAGGTAAGCGGTCATGGTCATTCTCCTGGTTGCTGCGCACAGGGAGATCCCGTGCGTCGGCCAAACGGCTCGCACGGCAGGGCTCGCGCCAACCAGTCCTGGATCTGTACCGGCCCGGTACAGTTTCTGTACTCGCCGCTTCATTCATGAAGGTCTAATGTCCGGCCAACTCTGGAGGAGGTGCCGATCATGACCCAGCACGGTTACAAGCAGTTCTGCCCGCTATCGATGGCCGCCGAGGTGCTGTGTACCCGCTGGACGATGGTGTTGATGCGCGAGCTGGTGGCGGGCTCGACCCGCTTCAACGACCTGCGCCGCGGTGTGCCGAAAATGTCGCCGACCCTTCTGTCGCAACGGCTGAAGGAGCTGGAGTTGGCAGGGATCGTGGAGCGCCGGGAAGTCCCCGGCGAGAAGGGTATCTTCGACTACCGGCTGACCGAGGCGGGACGCGACTTGCGCCCTGTTGTCGAGGCGATGGGTTTTTGGGGACAGAAATGGGTCGAGTCCCGGCTGTCGTTGAAGAACCTCGATCCGTCGCTGCTGATGTGGGATATGCGGCGTAATCTGAACCCCTCGCCGCTGCCTGATGGAAGAACCGTGATACAATTTCTGTATCAGGACCTCCCAGCCTCGAAACGCTCGTGGTGGCTGATCGTCGAGAAGCATGGTGAGGTCGATTTGTGCTGGTACGATCCGGGCTTCGAGGTCGACCTCTACGTCTCGACCGATCTCCACACGATGACCGCAATCTGGATGGGCGTGCTGACTGTCGAGAAGGCCGGCGTGAAGGTCGTCCTGACCGGCGACAAGGCTATTGGCAGGAAGATGCAAAGCTGGCTCGGGCTCAGCCCGTTCGCGGTCGAACCGAAGCGCGCGGCGTAGCCGGGCACCACCTTGGCTGTCGCACGTTTATGGCGATGGACCGGGTGAAGGTGGCTGGAAGTGCCGGCGGGCGCACCTTGCCTCAATATAATCCCTTCGAGGCGTTTCGTATCACGACATGATACTTTACGCTTGATCTTGGAGCCGCATCATGAGAAGATACGTCTCGGGGGAAGTGGATGATACGCTCGTTCAGAGACAGGATCACTGAGGCGGTTTCGACAGGCAAAGCTCCGAAAGGATTCCCGGCAGATCTCGTTCGTGTCGCTCAACGGAAACTGTTCATGTTGGACAACGCTCTCGAACTGGCCGACCTCAAGGTCCCACCGGGAAACCGGCTTGAAGCGCTGAAGGGCGATCGCGCCGGTCAGTACTCGATCCGTATCAACGACCAATTTCGCGTTTGCTTTCGGTGGACGGATGGCGGAGCGGACGATGTAGAGATCACCGACTATCATTAGCTGAACCAACCAGCTCTATCCCGACATGAGCGGAACCAAATGATCAACCTCGACAAGCCTATCCATCCCGGCGAGATATTGAGGGCCGAGTTCCTCGAACCACTTGGCCTGAAGCCCTACACTTTGGCGAAGAAGCTTCACGTCCCACGTACGCGTATCGAACGCCTTGCCAACGAGACCACGCCTGTTACGCCAGACACCGCTTTGCGCCTCGCAAAGTTCTTTGGAACGACTCCGCAGTTCTGGATGAACATGCAGGCCAGCTATGACCTCGCCGTCGAGGGCACCTCCATACGGGATGAACTCAAAGAGATTGAGCGGTTCGGGGCGGCCGCAGCTTAGGAGTTCTTGCCGCCCGCCCTCCGCCCCAGCCATCTTGCATAGATCTCTCCGACAATCCCACGCCGGAATACCAGCACGCAGACCATGAAAATCAGCCCCGTGGCGATGGTCACCGGAAAGCCGGATGTCGCGAGCGTATTCTCCAGTCCGACGACAAGGCCGGCGCCGACCGCCGGGCCGGCCATGGTGCCAATGCCGCCGAGCAGCGTCATCAGGATCACTTCGCCCGACATCTGCCAGGTGACGTCGGTGAGCGTGGCGAACTGGAAGACGATCGTCTTCGTCGCGCCGGCAAAGCCGGCGAGCGCCGCCGACATGACGAAGGCGGCGAGCTTGTAGCGGCCGACGGAGTAGCCGAGCGAAATGGCGCGGTTCTCGTTCTCGCGGATGGAGCGCAGGACCATGCCGAAAGGCGAGTTGACGATGCGCCAGACGGCGAAGACGCCGATCAGGAAGACGGCGAGCACGAAGAAATACATGTTCATCGTGACGTTGAGGTCTACGACGCCGAACAGGTGGCCGCGAGGCACGCCCTGGATGCCGTCCTCGCCCTCGGTGAAGGGCGCCTGGACGCAGAAGAAATAGAACATCTGCGCCAGCGCCAGTGTGATCATAGAGAAATAGATGCCCTGCCGGCGGATGGCGAGGAAGCCCATGACGAGGCCCATGCCCGCGGCACCTGCGGTGCCGAGCAGGATGCCGGCCTCTGGCGGCCAGCCCCAGGCCTTCACCGCATAGGCGCAAAAATAGGCCGCGCCGCCGAAGAAGGCGGCATGGCCGAAGGAAAGCAGGCCGGTGTAGCCCAAGAGCAGGTTGAAGGCGCAGGCGAACAGCGCGAAGCACAGCATCTTCATGACGAAGATCGGGTAGATGACGAAGGGCGCGGCGATCAGCGCCACGATGCCCAGCACCACCAGCGCCCGTTCGAGCCTCACCGAGGCGGCGGCGCGTTCTGCGTGAAGGGTCGCTTGGCTCATCTCAGGCGTCCCTTCCGAACAGGCCGGCAGGCCTGAGCAAAAGCACGATCGCCATGATGACGAAGACGACGAGGTTCGAGGCCTCGGGATAGAAGACCTTGGTCAGGCCCTCGGCGAGGCCGAGCAAGTAGCCGGTGACGATGGCGCCGAGGATCGAGCCCATGCCGCCGACCACGACGACGGCGAAGACGACGATGATGAGATCCGAGCCCATCAGCGGGCTGACCTGATAGACGGGAGCGGCAAGGATGCCGGCTAAGCCCGCAAGCGCCGCGCCCAGCCCGTAGGTGAGCGTGAGCAGAAGCGGCACGTTGACGCCGAAGGCCTGGACCAGTTCCGGGCTCTCGGTGGCGGCGCGCAGGTAGGAGCCTAGTCTGGTCTTCTCGATCAGCAGCCAGGTGCCGATGCAGACGATGAGCGAAGCCGCCACCACCCAGCCGCGATAATTGGGCAGGAACATGAAGCCGAGATTGGTGCCGCCGGCAAGCAGCGCGGGCACGGCGTATGGATTGCCGGAGACGCCGTAATAATAGCGGAACACGCCTTCGATGACCAAGGCGAGGCCAAAGGTGAAGAGCAGGCCATAGAGTGGGTCGAGGCGGTAGAGATGCGACAAAGCAAGGCGCTCGACCGCCATGCCGAACAGGCCGACGACAAGCGGCACCAGGACCAGCGCCAGCCAGTAGCCGATGCCCAAATGCACCAGCAGCAGATAGCCGATGAAGGCGCCCAGCATATAGAGCGCACCATGGGCGAAATTGATTATGCGCAGCAGGCCGAAGATGACGGCGAGCCCGAGGCTGAGCATGGCGTAGAAGGAGCCGTTGATCAGGCCAACGAGGAGTTGGCCGAGGAACGCCTGGATGGGGATGCCGAAGATCATGGTCATGGCACCATCATACCCCCAGCACCTCGTGCAGCTTGTCGGTATGCGCGGTCAGCTGGCCGACGGCAAAACCCTCCACCACCTTGCCGTGGTCCATCAGGTAGAAGCGGTCGGCGATGCGGGCGGCGAAGCGGAAGTTCTGCTCGACCAGCAGGATGGTCATGCCGCGCTTCTTCAACGTCGCCAGCAACTCGCCGATTCGCTGGACGATGACGGGCGCCAGGCCCTCCGTCGGCTCGTCGAGCAAAAGCATCTCGACGCCGGTCCGCAGGATGCGGGCGATGGCCAGCATCTGCTGCTCGCCGCCGGACAGCTTCGTGCCCTGGCTGTTGCGGCGTTCCTTGAGGTTCGGAAAAAGTTCGAATATCTCCTCAACGCTCATGCCGCCCCTGGCCACGACCGGCGGCAGGATCAGGTTCTCGTCGACGGTAAGAGTGGCGAAGATGCCGCGCTCCTCCGGCACGAAGCCGATGCCCTGATGCGCGACGCGGTGCAACGGCAGGCGGATCAGGTCCTTGCCGTTGAAGGTGACGGAGCCGGTGCGCTTGCGGATCAAGCCCATGATGGCGCGCAGCGTCGTCGTCTTGCCGACGCCGTTGCGGCCAAGCAGCGTCACGGTCTCGCCGCGCATAACGTCGAGGTTGACGCCATGCAGCGCATGGCCCTCGCCGTACCAGGCGTGGAGATCGCGCACGGCAAGCAGCGGCTCACTCATGCTCGGTTCCCATGTAGGCGACGCGCACGCGCTCATCCTGGCTGACGGCGGCGTAGTCGCCAGCCGCCAGCACCTGGCCGCGCTGCATGACGGTGATCCAGTCGCAGAGATCGGCAACGACGGTGAGATTGTGCTCGACCATCAGCACGGCGCGGTCTTTTGCCAGCGCGCGGATGATGTCGGAGATGGTGCCGACATCCTCATGCCCCATGCCGGCCATCGGCTCATCGAGCAGAAGCACCTTCGGGTCGAGCGCCAAGGTGGTCGCGATCTCCAGCACGCGCTTGCGTCCGTAAGAGAGATCGCCGGCGAGACGATGCGCGGCGTCATCGAGGCCGACGATGGCGAGCAGCTCGCGCGCCCTTGGCGTAAGCCGATCCAACGCCGAGACCGGGCGCCAGAACTGGTAGCCCAGCCCGCTTGGACGCTGCAGCGCCACGCGCACATTGTCGAGCACGGAGAGGTGCGGAAAGATCGCCGATATCTGGAAGGAGCGGACGAGCCCCATGCGCGCCACTTTCGCCGGCGGCGTGCGGGTGATGTCGGTGCCGAGCAATTCGATCCTGCCGCTGGTCGGCTGCAGGAATTTGGTCAAGAGGTTGAAGATGGTGGTCTTGCCGGCGCCGTTCGGGCCGATCAGCGCATGGATCTTGGCGTGATGGACGTCGAGGTCGACATCCTTCACCGCGACGAAGCCGGCGAAGTCGCGCCGCAGGCCGCGGGCGGAAAGCACCACCCGCGGCATCTGGTCCGTGCTGTCCGGGCGGACAGCGGTGGCGGTGTCGAGCGTCACTTGGCGACGAGCGGACAGCCGCTGTCCTCGGCCTTCATGAAGGCCTTGTCGCCCGGAATGGTCGCCAGATAGGTGTAATAGTCCCAGTCCTTCTTCGACTCTTCCGGCTTCTTGACCTGGTAGAGATACATGTCGTGCACCATCGAGCCGTCGGCCTGCACCTTGCCGTTGGCGGTGAAGACGTCGTTGACCGGCATCTCATGCAGCTCCTTGGCAACCGCCTCTGTCCCGTCGGTGCCTGCCTTGTCGATGGCCTTCAGATACTGCGTCACGGCCGAATAGGTGCCGGCCTGGATCATGTTCGGCATGCGGTTGGTGCGCTTGAAGAAGCGCTGGGCGAATTCACGGCTCTTGTCGTCGCGATCCCAGTAGAATGCTTCGGTTAGCACCACGCCCTGGGCTGCCTGCAGGCCCAGCCCATGCACTTCGGCGAGCGTGAAGAGGAGCGCGGCCAGCCGCTGGCCGCCAGCGACGATGCCGAATTCGGCTGCCTGCTTGATCGAGTTCGAGGTGTCGAGGCCGGCATTGGCGAGCCCGACGATCTTGGCGCCGGAGGACTGCGCCTGCAGCAGGAAGGAGGAATAGTCGGTGGAGCCGAGCGGATAGCGCACCTCGCCCAGCACTTTGCCGCCGCTCGCCTCGACGAGCTTGGCGGTCTGGTCCTTCAGCGAATAGCCGAAGGCATAGTCGACGGTGATGAAATACCAGCTGTCGCCGCCCTGCTTCACCAGCTGGCCGCCGGTGCCGACCGCTTGGGAGTGCGTGTCGTAGGCCCAATGGAAACCATAGGGCGAGCACTGCTTGCCGGTGAGGTCGGTGGAAGCCGCCCCGGTGACGATGTCGATCTTCTTCTTTTCCTTAGAAAGCCCCTGCACGGCCAGCGCCACGGACGAGGTGGTGAGCTCCATGATCGCGTCGACCTGCTCGGTGTCGTACCACTGGCGCGCGATGTTGGAGGCAATGTCAGGCTTGTTCTGATGGTCGGCGCTGACGATCTCGATCGGCGCGCCCTGCACCTTGCCGCCGAAATCATCGACCGCCATCTTGGCGGCCTCGACCGACCACTTGCCGCCGAAATCGGCATAGACGCCCGACTGGTCGTTGAGGATGCCGATCTTGACCTTGCCGTCGGAGATTTCGCCAGCCGCGGCCGGCATTGCGGATGCCGCAAGGAGCGCGGCCGAGACGAGATAGGATGCTTTCACTGGTGGTTCCTCCCATGTGGCAACCACGGGAAACGCGGCTGCCTCGCGATGGTTCAACAGTTCCTTCGGATTTTGGATTGGAGCCTCGATCCCGCTCTGCCGCTCCTCCTCTGGCGGGCCCTCCTGTTGCGAGCTGGGCCGCAGCGTGCCTTGGGTGCACGGGCGCGAGCCTAGCACCACATGTCGCGGGCCGAGAATGCTATTTTCGTAGCATGGCTATCGGCAGACCAGCGCGTACCAAACAGACAGGCGACATGCAGGCTAAGTGCTTGCATTGTCTGGCTTTTCCACTCTCACGCTCACTTTTCGACGCCCGAGTGGAAAATTTATACTTTTCAATGGCTTGTCTTAAGCTTCTATTTTCTGCTCACCACGCCAGCCGCTTGCCGTCGCGAAAAAAGCCGCCGGTCGGACCGTCGTCCGGCAGAGTAGCGGCCCAGACGATGCCGGCCGCCCCTTGCGCGACCGGACGGCCGCCTGGGCCGCCCATGCCGGTCGCGACCCAGCCAGGGCAGATCGCGTTGACCAGGACGCCTGCACCGCGCAGCTCAGCCGCCAGGATGCGGGTCAGCGCGTTGAGCGTCGCCTTGCTGGTCGAATAGGCCGGCGCGCCGGCGCCCATCGAAGCGAGCGAGCCGCCTTCCGACGAGACGTTGACCAAACGGCCGTGGCCGGAAGCGCCAAGCAGCGGCGCCAAGGCGGCAGCGACGCGCCAGGCGCCGAAGACATTGGTCTCGAATGCCTCGCGGATCACCGTCCAGTCGGGCCTGAGCGCCTGCGCCGAAGGGTCGTAATGGATGGCGGCGTTGTTGACCAAAACGTCCAGCCGGCCGAACCGGCTCTCGACCTCGGCCGCGGCGCGGTCTGCGGCCTCGGACGCGGCGACATCCAGCTCGATGGCTTCGACGGCGCTGCCAAGTGTCCTTGCCACCGTCTCGCCTTTGGCGAGGTCGCGCACACCGATGAGCACGGTGAAGCCGAGTTCCGCAAGCTGGCGCGCCGTCTCCAGACCGATGCCGCGATTGCCGCCGGTGACGAGCGCCACCTTCCCGGAATGATTTGCCTTACTGGTCATCGCTGCTGATCCTCGGTTATTCGTGCCGTCAGCAAGATCGCATCGATCACGGCGATTGATTAGCGGGAAGAATTTGCAATCATTATGCAATACAGCTCATGAGCCGGGACCCAACCGGATTCGCGCTCGGCAGAGATGTAACCGCGGAAGCGCCGCCCCTTGCCGTCGGCATGTGGGCACTTGCGCATTCCAAGAGCGAAGGCCTCCCCAGACACAATCTAGAAACAAGATTCAACAGTCCGGAAAAACTCGCGAAAAAAGCGGGTGTCATAAGCGGTACCGCAGCAGCCGAACTTACGGCGCGCGACAAAAGTCCAACCCAAGGAACGCCGATTATGAAAAAGACCCTTCTTTCCGCACTCGGCCTGGCCATCGCCCTCGCTTTCGCGGTGCCGGCGCTCGGCACCACCGAAGCCAACGCCGCAGCAACCGCACCCGCTGCGACCACGACGACCGCCACGACCACTGCTCCGGCCTCGGCCACCGAGACGGCGAAGCCTGCCGCCAATGGCCCGCACAAGAAGCTCAGGAAGCACCACCGTCATCATGCTCGCAAGCATCATCACGTGAAGAAGCACCACGCGCGCAAGCACCATGTGATGAAGAAGCATGTTGCGAAGAAGGCCGCATAAGGCCTGACGCGTTGCGGCCTTCATGACCGGATGATCCGAGACCGCTTGCTAAGGGTTCAGGATCATCGCTTCCCGAAAACGCCGCCCTCCCTCCCGGGCGGCGTTTTTGTTTGCGGACTTAGTGGGCAACCCTGCAACCATTTCGGGATCATGCCTTACTTCTTCTGCGGGTGGATCGTCTCGCCGCGCTTCAACATCGCCACCAGATCAGCAATCTTCTTCTTGCGGCCGGCCTCGGTCTTCATGTTGTGGACGCGGAAGGCGAGCGCGAAGCGGTTCTGTGCCGAAAGCTTCTCCAGCACCGCTTTCGCCTTCGGTTCGGCATCGATCGCGGCCTGCAGGTCGGGCGGGATGGTCATCTCCTTCGATCCGCCATAGGCGCGGTCCCAGCGACCGTCGGCCTTGGCGGCCTCGACCTGCTTGAGGCCATGCTCGGTCATGCGGCCCGCCTCGATCAGGCGCGCGACATTGTCGATGTTGATCTTGCTCCAGATGCTCTTCCTGCCGCGCGGCGTGTAGCGCTGCAGGAAACTCCTCTCGTCGAGCGACTTGCGCACCGCGTCGATCCAGCCGAAGCAAAGCACGACGTCGATCGCCTCCTTTGGCGTGATCGAGGCGAGACCAGAACCGACCTTGTGGATCTTGATCCAGACCTCGCTTTCGCTGGCGTGGTTGTCGGCAAGCCAGGCATAGAAGCTTTCGGCATCCGCGAATTCGCGCACCTTGTTCGGATCCACCTTGATGGGCGCCATCGTCACCTCGTCTTTCGTCGCAACAGTGTGGATGATTCCGATGCTTTTGTAGCGCTGCCCTGGTGCCAGTTTCTGTCAGCAGGCGGTACATGATGCCATCGGAGGCTCCGATACCACCATCGATTTCTTCCGTTTCCGCTTCGCGCCTGTGTCTGCCAAACCTTGTCCATGCAAAGGAAAGGCATGGGCATGGAGAAGCAAAAAATCCTGATCGTCGGCGGCAGCTCGGGCATGGGGCTGGCGCTCGCCAGGCGATGCCTTGAGGAAGGCGCGCACGTCATCATCGCCGGGCGCGGCGAAGCGAAGCTGGACGCTGCGCGGGAAAAACTCGGCCAGCCGGGCACGCTCAAAACAGCCGTGGTCGATATCAGCCGCGAGGATGAGGTCGCCGCACTGTTTCAGCGCATCGGCAGGCTCGACCACATCGTCAGCACGGCGGCCGACATTGAGGGCGCCTACCGGCTGTTGCCCGAAATCGAGCTTTCAGCCGCGCAAAAGGTGGTGGAAAGCAAGTTCTACGGGCCGCTTTTGCTCGCCAAGCACGGCGCGCCGAAGCTGCCGTCAGCCGGCTCGCTCACCTTCGTCTCGGGCATTGCCGCCCACCGGCCGGCGGCGCGCGGCTCGGTCGTCGCCGCCGTCAACGCCGCATTGGACGGGCTGGTGCGGGCTTTGGCCGTCGAACTGGCGCCGATCCGGGTCAACGCCGTCTCGCCCGGCTGGGTCGACACGCCGATCTGGGAGTTCGTCGTCGGCGACAAAAAGGACGACACGCTTGCGGCGATGGCGAAACGACTGCCGGTAGGTCGGGTCGGAAAGCCGGAGGACATCGCCGACGCAATCCGCTTCCTGATCGGCAATGGCTTTACGACGGGAGAGACGCTGCATGTCGAGGGCGGGCACCGCCTGGCGTGACCAAGGCGAACCCCTCCTCTAAAGCGATGAGTAGTGCCTTAAGCGCCGGCGGCTGGACGCGCCGGCGGCGCCAGGTCATCACCACGTCCGCCGAGCGGACCGGCCCAGGCCAGGCAAGCTCGGACACCTCGCCGCGATCGATCGCGGCGGCGACCGCGATCCGCGGAACGAGACCGAAGCCGGCGCCGGCCGCCACCAGCCCGGCAATGGCGTCGATGCTGCCGGCTTCGGCGGCGAGGTTGGGATTGCCGAGGTCTGCTTCGGCGAATGCCTTGTCGACCATGTCGCGGTAGACGCAGCCTGTCTCGGTGGCGACGAAATGCTTCTCGGCCAGCGTCGCCAGATCGACATCCGCCCGGTTGTCGCCGGGCGGCGCTATCAGCGCCAGCGGCTCGATCGCCATGACGCGCCTGGCAAGGCGGCGGTCCGTCTCACCAACATCGATCTCTGGGGGCCGCTCGAAGCAGAAAGCGACGTCGATCTCGCCGTCGCCCAGCCTGCGCAGCAACTCGCCGCTTCCGGCTATCTTCAGCTTGATGTCGATGTCGGGATGACCGGCGCGGAAGCCGGCAAGCCAGCCGGCAAGCCTTGCCGAGGCGATGGTCTCCAGCGCGCCGATCGACACTGTGCCGGCCGTCCCGGCCCTCGTGGCATCGATGGCGGCCCGCGCGTCGCCGGCGAGCGCCAGCAGTTCCTCGGCATAAGGTTTCAGCGCCTCGCCGGCCGGCGTCAGGGTGAGCCCCTGCCGCGAGCGGGTGAAGAGACTGGCGCCAAGCTCGGTCTCCAGCGCCTGGATCTGGTCGCTGACGCTCGACTGGGCGAGATGGATCTCCTGCGCCGCGCGTGTGACGTTGCGGGTACGCGCGACCGCGAGAAAGGTCTTCAGCAACCTGGGATGCACCGGCGCTCCGAGCCTACTGCAGCTGCGGCTTCTTCAGGAAGGAATTGCGGTCAGCGGATTTGACGCGCAGCCATGTCTCGCGGCCGTCGCGCACGACGCGTAGCGGAATTTCAGCGCCGGCCGGGTTCTGCCAGAGTTTTCTGTAGAAATCAGCCAGACCGTCGACTTCGCCGTCGCGCACATCGGAGATGATGTCGCCCTGGCGCAGGCCCGCCTGCGCGGCCGGGCCGCCTTCGGCGACGCTCATCACCACCACCATGCCATTCGACTCGGCCGAGAAGGCGCCGAGCCACGGACGCGGCGCCTTCGCCGCCTGGCCGCGCTTGATCAGATCGTCGAGGATCGGCGTCAGAAGATCGATAGGCACGACCATGTTGATGTCGGCCACCTCGCCGGCGCGGCTCATCTGCAGGCGCAGCGAGCCGACGCCGAGCAGCTTGCCGGCGCGGTCGAACAGCGCGGCGCCGCCCCAGGACGGATGCGCGGGCGCCGTGAAGATCGCCTCGTCTATCAGATACTCCCAATAGCCGGCGAATTCCTGCTTGGTCACGATATGGGCATCGACCTGCTGGCCGATGCCGTCAGCGAGCGTCACGGCATCGCCGATCTTGGCTTTCCTGGCATTGCCGAGCTGGACCGCCGGCAGCCCGAGCGGCGACAGCGCCTGCACGAGGCCGAAGCCGGTCTCCTGGTCGTAAGCCAGCGCATGCGCCGCCACCACACGGCCATCCTGGTCGGTCAGCCACACTTCCTCGGCCTCGGTAATCAAATAGCCGATGGTGAGCACCAATCCATTGTCGCGGATCACCACGCCGCTGCCCTCGCGGCGCGTGCCCAGCGCATTGGCGGTGAAGGCGTCGTCCGGAACCGTGGCGCGCACGGCAACAACGGAGCGCGAAATTTTCTCGATGGTCATCGATCCATCCTGCGTTGCGGGTCTCTGCCTATAAGTATGGCCGAAGGAGCGCGGTGCAAGGGCGGATTTCCCCTCGCCCAAGCTGGCATAAGCGCTAGTTCAATGAAGATTGAACTTTTTTCTTTGACGCGCGCGGAACCGCACCTAAGTCTATCGGCATCCGTGGCAGATGCCGCCCTTCACGAAACACAAGGCCTTCAACATGAACCAATATGTCCCGCCGAAAGTCTGGACCTGGAACAAGCCGAATGGCGGTGAGTTCGCCTCGATAAACCGGCCGATCGCAGGCCCCACGCATGACAAGAAACTGCCGGTCGGCAAGCATCCGCTGCAGCTCTACTCGCTGGCCACGCCCAATGGCCAGAAAGTGACGATCATGCTGGAGGAGCTTCTGGCGCTCGGGCACAAAGGTGCGGAATACGATGCCTGGCTGATCAAGATCGGCGACGGCGACCAGTTCGGCTCGGGCTTCGTCGAGGTCAATCCGAATTCGAAGATCCCGGCGCTGATGGACCACAGCGAGCCGAAGCCGGTGCGCGTGTTCGAATCCGGCTCGATCCTGACCTATCTCGCCGAAAAGTTCGGCGCATTCCTGCCGACCGAACGCGCGGCGCGCGCGGAAACCTTCTCATGGCTGTTCTGGCAGATGGGCTCGGCGCCTTATCTCGGCGGCGGCTTCGGCCATTTCTATGCCTATGCTCCCGAAAAGATCGAATACGCCATCGACCGCTTCGCCATGGAGACCAAGCGGCAGATGGATGTGCTCGACCGCCGGCTGGCGGAGAGCGAATATCTCGCGGGCCCCGACTACACGATCGCCGATATTGCGGTCTGGCCCTGGTATGGCGGGCTTGCCAAGGGCCGCAGCTACACCAACTCCGCCGAGTTCCTCTCGGTGCACGAATACAAGAACGTGCAGCGCTGGGCCGACGCGATCGACGCGCGGCCTGCGGTGAAGCGCGGCCGCATGGTCAACCGCATGTCCGGCGATCCGGCCTTCCAGCTGCGCGAGCGCCACGACGCCGGCGACTTCGAGACGAAGACGCAGGATAAGCTGCAAGCGGCGGAGTAATGTAATCTCGCCCTCGTGCGGGAGATTGGCCGCCCGTTACCTCCCATATGTGTATGTCACGGTCGCCTGGCCGAGCGCAGAGCTCTTGGCGGCGACCGAGATCATCTCCGGCAAGGGGTTGGCCGGTATGCGCAATGTCTTTTCACTCAGCGCATAGAGCGTGAAGACATAGTGATGGTCGCCGCTGCCGGGCGGCGGGCACGGGCCGAAATACCCGGCGCGACCGACGCCGCCTTTGCCCTGCACGGAGCCCTTGGGCATGCGCTTGCCGCCCTGCGCGCCGGCGCCTTCGCGCAGACCCTTGGCGCTCGCCGGGATGTTCCAGGCCAGCCAGTGCCAGAAGCCCTTGCCGCCATTGGCATCGGTGTCGAACATGGTCAGCGCGTAGCTTTTCGTTCCGGCCGGCGGATCCTTCCAGGCAAGCGCGATCGAGACGCTCTGCCCGCCACAGCCGGCTTTGTCGCCGAGATATTTCGCGTCCCATTTGCCGTTCGACACCGACGGGCTGGATATCTCGAAGGCCGCCGCCTGACTGGCGAAGGCGACAAGGGCAAGCAAAGTGAAGCCGAGGCGCAAGGTCATCTGATCCTCCCTGAATGACGCAGCGTAGCCGAAAAGCGGCCCGAAAAAGGGCAAGCTAGCGCGGCCGCCTGCCGGGACAATGAAAAAGCCCCGCCGGTGGAGGCCGTCGGGGCTCTTTCGTTCGGACCGTGGAGGTGGGACCCTACGGCCGGGTCGATCCAGGGGGTTGGATCGGTCGCGACACTAGCCGAGGAATCGGGCGCGCGGACAATCACGCCTGCGCACGAGCAATCACGCCTGCGCGAGTGGACGGCCGGCTGCTGATCTCTCCTTGAGGATCAGCCCCGCAGCAGCTTTGCCAGTCTCGGCACGCCTTCGTTCACCGCGCGGTCGTCGGCAAGCGTGAATGACATGCGCAGCGTGTTGCGGCCGGTGCCGTCGGCGTAGAAGGCGTTGCCCGGCACGAAGGCGACGCGCGCCTCCTTGATCGAGCGCGCCAGCAGCTCGGTGGCATCCGTGCCTTGCGGCAGCGTCAGCCAGACGAACATGCCGCCGTCCGGACGGTTCCAGGAAATGCCGGGGGGCATGTCGGCTTCCAGCGCGGAAAGCAGCGCATCGCGGCGCTTTCGGTAGGCGCCGATCAGCTTTTCCACCTGGGCGTCGAAAATGGTTTCGGCGACGCGGTACATGACCATCTGGTTGATCGAGGGGCTGTGCAGGTCGGAGGCCTGCTTCATCAGCACCAGTTTCTCCACCACATGGCGCGGCGCGCAGACCCAGCCGACGCGCATGCCGGGCGACAGTATCTTCGAGAACGACCCGCAATAGAGCGTGCGTGCACGATCGATGCCGCCGGTGCGGGCGCAGTCGAGCGCCAGGATCGGCGGCTCGCCCTCCCCGTCGTAACGCAGCGCGCGATAGGCGGCATCCTCAATGACGGCGATGTCGAGCTCGCCGGCGAGGTCGAGCACCGCCTCGCGCTGCTCGGCATCCAGCGTATTGCCGGTCGGGTTGGCGAAATCCGGCACCAGATAGGCGAACTTCACCTTGCCGCCATTTGCCCCCGCTGCCGCGCGATAAGCCTCGGGCGTCATGTTGCCGCCGGCGGGGTTCAGCCGGTCGTAGCGCGGCTCATAGGCGTTGAAGGCCTGCAGCGCGCCGAGATAGGTCGGCCATGTCACCAGCGCAGTGTCGCCGGGGGACAAAAAGAGCTTGCCGAGATAGTCGAGCGCCTGCTGCGAGCCGGAGGTGATGAAGATGTTGCCGTCGTCGCACTGAACGCCAAGCTTGCCCATATAGGCGGCCAGCCATTTGCGCAGCGGCAGGAAACCCTCGCTGACCTGGTACTGCAGCGCGGCGCCCGCCTCCTTGCCGCCCAGCACGGCCTGGTAGGCATCGCCGATGGCTTCGGCCGGAAACAGCGACGGGTCGGGAATGCCGCCGGCGAAGGAGATGATGTCGGGCTGGTCGAGCAGCTTCAACAGCTCGCGGATTTCCGAAGCCTTCATGCGCGAGGAACGCGAGGCCAGAAGGTTCAACAGGGTCAAGACGCACCTCCCACGTGCTTCTATTTAGGTCAGCTTGGTTGACCTATTATCCGGCCTGGCCTTTCGCGTGAATACACAAAACGGTCATGGCTCATCGTCCAGGCAACATTTGGCCCACAGATTTTCGCAAATGCTAATGAAAAGCCATTGCACGCTCGGCAAGGCCAGCGCACGATTATGACCAGAAACTGAAAGTTGATAGAAAATCAATCCGGAGCAAATGGGGAACGCGTATGACGCTCGAGGTCATCGGGGCCGGCTTTGGCCGCACCGGCACGTGGTCGACTTTCGCCGCGCTGAACAGGCTCGGCTTTCCGAGCTATCATATGCAGGAAGTCATCATCAACAAGGCCAACAAGGGCCATCTCGACTTCTGGCGCAAGGTGGCGAACAGCCCGCCCGGCGCGCAGCATGACTGGAACCGGGTCTTCGCCAAGTATCGGGCGACCGTCGACAATCCGGGCTGCTGCGTGTGGCGCGAGCTGATGGCCGCCTATCCGGAAGCCAAGGTGCTTCTGACGCTGCATCCCCGCGGCGCCGAAGCCTGGTACGACAGCACCATCGACACGATCTACTTCACCGAGAATGTCTGGCAGTTCAGGGTGCTGGAATGGCTGACGCCGTTCGGCCGCAAGTTCGGCGACATGTCGCGCAAGCTGGTCTGGGGCAGAACGCTGAAGGGCGTGATGAACGACCGCGACAAAGCGGTGGCGCGCTACAATTCCTATATCGACGAGGTGAAGGCGGCGGTGCCGCCTGAGAAGCTGCTCGTCTTCAAGGTCAGCGACGGCTGGGCGCCGCTCTGCAATTTCCTTGGCGTCGCGATGCCCAACGAACCCTTCCCTAATCTCAATGACCGCGCCAGCATCAAGAAGATCATCAACGAGATGATCGTGGGATCTTATCTGATGCTTGCCGGCGTGGCGGTTCTGATCGCGCTGGCCATCGGCGCCCTGTGGTGGTGGCTGGCGTAGCGGCCACTCAGATCGGGCTGCCAGGGCCGCGGCGCTCCGGCTCCGGCGGCCGCGCGATTAGAACGGCAAACGGATCTCGTCAGGCTCGGTCCTGTCAGGCCAGCCGATGTCCTTCTGAATCTCCGTCGGCAGCTCGTTAAGCTCGCGCGCCGTGCGGCGGCGCTTGCTGGCCTGCGCGAAGGCGGCGCGGATTCGGTTGAGACTTTTGAACATGAAAAACCTCCTAAATCAGCGGCGGAAAACCGGTGCCGCCTCTTCCCGGCGTCGCTTTTGCGATGCGTCTGTAACCGGTGGATTGCGCGCGAACGGTGAAATGCTTCACGAAGCCGGAACGGCTTGAAACATATGCATGCAAATTAGTTTGCAGGATCAGCCACGCGGTCTGCATGAAAACCAGGAGCTTGCATGACCTGCATGTCAGACGCTTGGGCTGGTTGCCTTGATGGGTTGATTCACGTCTCCGAGAGGGAGGCGATAGCGCGAGTTGTAGCTCGGCAACAAATTAACGGCTTCTAATTCACCTGGTTTTCGGCCCCACTTTCCCGCCTCGCGCCACTTCCCTGCCCGCGCGATAGACGGTGCGATCCTTTGGCACCGCCACCACCGCTTCCGGGACATGCTCGGCCTTCAGCGCAACGAAATCCGCCTTGGCGCCGACAGCGATGCCGTAGCCTTCGAGTCCCAGCGCCTTGGCGCCGGCGTGGCTGACCAGGTCGTAGGCGGCCTCCAGCTCGCAATCTTCGTAGAAGCCGGAGCGGTAGCCGATCATGTTGGCGCGGTTCAGCATGTCGCCATCGCCATAGGGCCACCATGAATCGCGGATGTTGTCGGAACCGGCGAAGACGGTGACGCCCGCCTTGCGCAGCGCCGCCACCGGCGGGAATGGATGATCGCCGGGCGCGTTGGTCATGATGGCGACGCCGGCGCCGGCGATCCGCTCGCCAGCCTTGGCCAATGCATCGGCGGAGATGTCGCCCAGCCCGTAAGCGTGGCTGACGACAACCTTTCCCTGCATGCCCATTGTCGCGGTCCGGGCGGCGATCTCCTCGATCTCGAACAGGCCGAGTGTGCCGCGGTCATGCAGGTGGATGTCGATACCGGCGCCGCGTTTTTCGGCAAGGCCGAACACCACATCGAGATGGCCCTTCACGTCGCGATCGAAGCTTGCCGGGTCGAGCCCGCCGATCAGGTCACAGCCGAGCTTGAGCGCCTCGTCGAGCAACTCCGCGGTGCCTGGCGAGGACAGAATGCCGCTCTGCGGGAAGGCGACGAGCTGGACGTCGATGAGGTGGCGGTATTTCTCCCGCACCGCAAGGATCGCCTCCACATGCTTCAACCCGACCGCGGCGTCGACCATGACATGGCTGCGCATGGCGAGGCTGCCATTGCCAACGCAGAGCTCGAGCTGGTTTCTCGCCCGCTCCGCCATGGGTGCTGCCTGCTCGAGGTTGCGCATCTGGAAGGCAACCCGCTCGCGCACGTCGAAGCCGTTGGTGCAGGGAATGTGCGGGCGCCAGACATCGTCGTAGAAGGAGGTGTCGAGATGGATGTGGCCCTCGACGAAAGCCGGCAGGACGAGCTGGCCGGCGAGGTCGATAGCGCCGGACGGCGGCATCGTCGCATTGGCTGCAAGCGCGATGGCGCTGAAGCGGCCACCGGCAACGGTGAGGTCACGGAGCGAGCCATCGGCAAGCCTGGCGTTGAGAAAATGAGTCTGATCCACGATGCAATCCGTTGACAAGGAAGGCGTCAGTCGTCGCCGGTCGAACGGACGAGGTCAATGCGGCAAGGGATAGAAAGTGTTTCGCCTTGCCTTCTCTCCTTATGGAAGAAGGCAAGTTCAACGGCTGCCATATACCGTTTTCGCGGAAGTTTCAGCGGGCGGCAAATGTGCCATGGTGAAGCCTGCGGTATGAGGCCGCCGTGGTCGACGCGGACGCCCAAGCACATCCCCAACAATGCGCCCCCAACGGCCGTGTCGACCATGACCGGAAACGCCAACGGCGACCGCGCCTTGGGTCGCCTTTTCGACCGGCCGCTTTTACTCAGCCTTGGGTGCCGGCGTATTCGGCGACCAGCGGCTCATATTCCTCGAAGGCAGGCAACGTCGCGTAGCTGTGCACGGCCGCCGTCGCCACCCAGGGCAATTTCTCAGACGTCCAGGTCTCGATGAAGGGCGCAAACCAAGTATGGTCGTCGAGCATGGTCGGGCGCAGATTGACGAACCAGTCGATCCCTTCCGGCCGCGTGAACATCCAGGTCATGCAGTAGCCGCAGAAATAATGTTTCGAGGCGCCATGCAGGCCGCCGACCACCGGTTCGCCCTTCGTCACCTCGAAACCTTCCGAGGGGATCGCCGCGCTCAGCGAATAGGCGCTGGACGACATCGACTGGCAACCCGTGCAATGGCAGGCCATGGTGAGCAGCGGCTTTGCCGAGATTTTCAGGCGCACGCGGCCGCAGCGGCAGCCTCCTTCGGCGGGAAGAGAAAGACTTGGCAAGATGGGCTCCTGAGGTTGGGGGTCTCCCTTATCCCCCTGTGGGAGAAGGTGGATCGGCGCGTAGCGACAAGACGGATGAGGGTGTTCCAGCGGAGTGAGACGCTGGCATTCCCTGGAACACCCCTCATCCAGCCGCTTCGCGGCCACCTTCTCCCACAAGGGGAGAAGGGGAAGGCGCGCTCAGCCTTCGATCAACTCCGCCGTCGTCGCCATCCGCACGCCCTGCCCCGCGAAAGCCTTGTTGTGGCGGGCAATGATGTCGGGCGCGTTTTCCTCCAAAGAATCCAGCGTCGAATGCGCGTCCGAAACCACGGTGACGCCAAATCCCTCGGCAAAGGCACCCTTCACGGTGGCGGCGACGCAGAAATCAGTCTGGGCGCCGAGGAGCACGACGTCCTTCGCGCCGTGTCCCGCCACCCATTCAACGAGTTCGGGATTCGAGAATGCGTTGCCGACGGTCTTGCCGAAGGTCGGTTCGTCGGCGGCCTGACCGAGCAGCGGCCATACCGGCCAACCGGAAGCGCCCGGCGCCAGCGGATCGCCTTCCGGTCCGTCATGGCGGATGAACGCTACTTTGCGGCCGGAACGCCGTGCCCAGTCGATCAGCCGACGGGCACGCTCGGCGATCGTGTCGGCGTCATGGATCGGCGGATCGAACCGACCGTCGAACATGCCGGTCTGCAGGTCGATGACGATCAGCGGCGCGGCGGCGGAGGGGGCTGTGTCTGGCATGGCGCGAAGATAGCGTGGGTGGGGGGCGGGTCAAGGACGAGGCAGGAGCCAACAAGCAGCAACTCGCTACAATTTTTAGTTGCATTCAGGATTAATCACAACTAAGATGATCGAGAGATCGGGGGATGACAATGGATGAACAATACACCGTATTCCTGATCGGAGGAGGCACGGGAGGTGACGAGCAGGCGGTGTTCACGCCGCACGATGCGGGGACCCGATGCAGGCTCACCTGCAGCTATCGCAATAAAGTCATCGCTGCTGAAGAAGACGACTATTTCGAAGCCCAATGCCAAATCCGCAATCAGCTCGAAGTGGAAGGACTAATACCCTTTTGTTATGGCGCGAGCGCCAATGTTTTCCCTGAAGGCACCGTGACAGAGATGAGTCGAGGATTGGTGGTCTGCAAAGTGAAAACGGGCGAGCGTCCCAAGAAGAGCGACTTAGTCAATATATTTGACGATGGCTATGACGTGATGCCCGTGTTCGTCTCGATGCAGCAGAAGTTTTGGGATTCGTGGCTCGCCTCTCTGCCCCGATCACAAGACCCGGAGATAGCGAACTCGACGGACGGTGCAACCCACTCCCTCTGGCAGTCTCTAACACTTCGCTTTGCCAAGATGTTGAAATCGCTTTTTCCACTGTCAGGGGGAAGATAAGGCACCTGGCTTCTACGACATCAGCGGCATCGGCCCCTTCAGCGCCTCCGCCAGCGCATCGCGGAACACCGCGATCGGACGCGCCAGCCTGCCGGCCGGCGGGCGGTGGAGCAGCCAACAGCGCACCTGCGGCTTGAAGCCTGGGCAGTCGACCACCTCGACCGCGTCGCGCCATTGGCTGCCGGACAGCGCGCCCGGCGTGACGACGCCGATGCCGTGGCCGCGCGCCACCAGCGACATTCTCAGATCCGCGCCCTGCGCCTCCACGCCGACATGGAACGGCAGCCGCGCCGCCTCGAAGCGATGGCGGATGAACGCGCGGAAACCGCAGCCGGTTTCGTTGAGCACCCAGGGATAGCGCGCGAGATCGTTGAGCTCGGCCGGCTTCGGCACGCCGAGGCCTGGCGAAGCCACCAGCAGCACCGCCTGCACGCCGAGATCGTCGCCGACGAGCTCCGGCGGCGGCGCGACGCCCTCGGCCAGACAGACGGCGACCGCGTCGATCTCGCTGTGCAGCACCTGCTCCACCAGGCGCGGCGACAGGCTGGAGGTGATATTCAGCGTCAATTGCGGGAAGGACGCGCGAAGACTGTCGAGCGGCTCGGACAGCGCGCTGGTCGACAGATAAGGCATGATGCCGAGGCGGAACTCGCCCCTCACCTCGCCGGCCGGCGAGACGCCCGCCTTCAGATCCTCCAGCGAGCGCAGCAGCCGACGGCCATGCTCATAGGCCTCGCGACCCGATGCGGTGGGTTTGAGCGGCTTCGACTGGCGGTCGAGCAAAGGCGTCGCCAGCCGCTCCTCGAGATTCTGCACCCGGCGCGTCACGCCGGGCTGGGTGAGATTGAGCCTGGCAGAGGCGCCGACGATGGAGCCGGTTTCGACGACGGCGACGAAGGCTTCAAGGTCATGGATGTTCATGCGTATCTCGCATAATCATTATCAAATAATTTCAATTGTAGCATTATGATCAGCGCGAATAAAGTCCTCGCGAGATATGCAAACAGCGAGGCTACCCATGAACGGAACAGACAACGCCCGGATCGCGACGGCCGAGT
The DNA here is from genome assembly GCF_020165035.1 of Mesorhizobium sp. CA6. Lineage (NCBI taxonomy): Bacteria > Pseudomonadati > Pseudomonadota > Alphaproteobacteria > Hyphomicrobiales > Phyllobacteriaceae > Mesorhizobium > Mesorhizobium sp. CA6. Next base: position 28,334 of record NZ_JAIUHI010000020.1, read on the forward strand.
TCGCCGATCCGTCGCCGCATGCCGGCGGCGGCACGATCACGCGATCCCAGACGCTGCTGTTCGCCGCTTCGGTCGGCATCATCGTCACCAATCTGTTCGCGCCGCAGACGCTGGTCGGGCTGATCGGACCGTCGCTGGGCGCGGCGGCATCGGAAAGCGGCCTAGTGTCGATGGCCACCCTGCTCGGCTATGCGGCCGGACTGTTCTTCCTGGTGCCGCTGTCTGACCTGGTCGAGAACCGTGTGCTGGTGCTGCGCATGCTGTGCGCGGCCGCGCTGGCGGCGGCGGTCGCTTCATTCGCGCCGTCGGCCGCCTCGCTGCTTGCCGTGCTGTTCGTGCTTGGGGCGGCCTGTTCCTGCATCCAGGTGCTGGTGCCGGTCGCGGCCTCGATGGCGCCGCCGGGACAGGACGGGCGCGTTATCGGTGACGTGATGAGCGGGCTGATGATCGGCATCCTGCTCTCGCGTCCGATCGCCAGCCTCGTCGCCGACGCCTTCGGTTGGCGCGCCTTCTACGGCATCAGCGCCGCGGCACTTGGGCTGCTCGCCATCCTGCTCGGCCTCGCCTTGCCAAGGCGCAAGCCTCTGGCGCATGCGAGCTATGCGGGGCTCATCGCCTCTCTGGTCGGACTTCTGGGTCAGGAACCGGTGCTGCGGCGTCGTGCCTTCACCGCGAGCCTGGTGATGGCGGCTTTCAGCGTGTTCTGGACGGCGGTGGCGCTACGCCTGTCCGCCTCGCCTTTCGACCTTGGCCAGAAAGGCATTGCGCTGTTCGCATTTGTCGGCGCCGGCGGCGCGGCTGTGACGCCGATCTTCGGCCGCGCCGGCGACCGCGGCTTTACGCGCACCGCCACGATCCTCTGCCATCTCGTGCTGATTGCGGCGCTCGGCCTCGCCGCATGGGCCGGGGCGGCCAAAGCCGGGGCATGGCTGCCGCTCATCCTGATGGGTGTCAGCGCCGTGCTGCTCGATTTCGGCGTCACCGGCGACCAGACGCTGGGCCGCCGTGCAGTTAATCTCCTGCAGCCCAAGGCGCGGGGCCGCATCAACGGGCTGTTCGTCGGCATCTTCTTCATCGGCGGCGCGATCGGCTCGCTGCTTGCCGGCATCGCCTGGACCTGGGGCGGCTGGAACGCGGTGTGCGCGGTTGGAGCGCTGTTCGGGGTGGTGGCGCTGGTGGTGGATTGGACCGAGTAGCTCGATCTTCTCCTCTCCGCTTGTGAAGGAGGAAGCTATCCAATCCCACCCGTCACCCTATACGCCCCGCTGACGCGCCCATCCTGCGACCTCACAATGGCCGTGACGATCGAACCATAGGCGCCGCGCCAGACGCTGTGGAAGCCTTGATGGGTCGTGGCCGGCACGATCACGCGACCGGTGAATCGCTTAGCGCTGCCTTGCATGGAAACCGGCTCGCCGTTGACGTGGACTTTCACCACCGCCGCGTCGGCGGTCTCCAGCGCGATCGCGATCTCATCAGTGTCGCCGTCGCGGGTCGTCTCAGCCGTGAGCGCCAGCGTGAGCGGGGGATCGCCAACACGACTCGCCGCGCCCCTGCCCTCGAACACATCATCGGCCAGCGCCGGCGTGCGCGGCGGAACGGTGCGGCGCCTTGTGGAGCGCTCGTAATCGCCGGCGATCGTCAGCAATGCCACGTCGTCATAAGCCTTGCCGGCGAAGGTGAGGCCGACGGGCATGCCGATATCGGCCATGGTGCCCATCGGCACCGTCACCGTCGGGATGCCGAGATGCCGCCAGACCAGATTGCCGTTGGCGACCCAGGTGCCGTTTCGCCAGGCAAGCCGGGCGGAAGCCTCGTTGATGTCGGCATCGGCCGGACCGACATCGGCGACCGCCGGCAGCACCACGGCGTCGAGCCGGTTGGCATCGAGCCAGTCTTCGAAGTCGGCGCGGCGCGTTGCTTCCAGGCCTTTCAGGCCCGCCTCGATGGTGGGGATGTCCGCAAGCGACGCCACCCCGCGCTTCGCTCGCTCGACATACTGCGCCAGATCGAAATCGGCCTCGCCGTAACGGTCGCGCAACGTGCCCGGTGGCTGCGGGAAGATCTTTGCGCCGTCGACCGAAGCGAGATCGGGGATCGCCGGATCGGCATTGGCGCGCAGGAAATCGTCCCAGGACCAGATGGACAGGTCCCAGATCTCGCGTTCGGCGAATTCCGGCGGCACAAGGCCGCGGTCGACCATCGACAGCGCGCCCGGACGGTCGCGTTCGTAGTTGGAGACGACAGGGAAATCGACCTCGACCACCTCGGCGCCGAGTGATTCAAGGTCGCGCGCCGCCTGCCGCCAGAGCTCAAGCACCGAGGCGCGCGTCTCGATCGGGCGGTCGGCGCCTTCGTCCTTGCCGATATACATTCTGGGCACACCGAGCCGCTTGCCCTTGAGTGCGCCTTGCAGAGGAAGCGCAGCATAGCTCGCCGGCCTGAGCTCGGATGCCTTCGGGATATTCACCCAAGGCTGCACGCGCCAGAAATCGCCGCGCGTCTCGTTGTCGTCGGCGACGATCACATCGAGCAGCTCCAGCATGTCGGGGATGCTGCGCGTATGCGGCACGACTACATCCATGGTCGGCACCAAAGGCCAATTGCCGCGCACCGAGATCACGCCGCGCGAGGGCGTGTAGGCGACCAGCGCGTTGTTGGAGGCGGGCGCGCGCCCGGACGACCACGTTTCTTCGCCGAGCCCGAAGGCGGCGAAACTGGCTGCGGTCGCGGTGCCCGAGCCGTTAGAGGAGCCGGAGGCGAAGGCGGCGGTGAGGAAATGCTTGTTGTACGGACTTTCGGCGCGACCATAGACGCCGCGCTGCATGCCGCCATTGGCCATCGGCGGCATGTTGGTGAGGCCGATCAGCACCGCGCCCGCGGCGCGCAGCCTGGCGATGGTGAAGGCGTCCTCGTTCGCCGTGAGATGCTCGAAGGCCGGCGAGCCGGCTGCAACTGTCAGGCCCTTCGCCTTGTAGCTGTCCTTGGCGGTGTAGGGGATGCCGTCGAGCGATCCGAGCGTCTTGCCCTCGCGCCGGCGCCGGTCGGATGCTTCCGCCTCTTCGAACATCTTCGGGTTGAGGATGGGCACGGCGTTGAGCGCGATGCCGTGGCGGTCGTAATGGGCGATGCGCCGCAGATACGCAGCGACAAGTTCGACGCTGGTGACGGTGCCGTCTTCCAGCGCGCGGCGCAGATCGGCGATCGAGGCTTCGACGAGGTGGAGCATGATGGCGAGCGAATTCCCTTACAGAAGCTGCGTTCCGTCACACCCCCTCTGCCCTGCCGGGCATCTCCCCCGCAAGGGGGGAGATTGGATATCGCGACGGCTTTCGCCAATCAGCGACGCTGCAGAGAGGGTGCCGTCGCAGGAACTGCCAATCTTTCTCCTTGCGGGGGAGATGCCCGGCAGGCCAGGGGGGCTGTCCAGCCGGCCTGTCAGGTAATCCAAGGGCGCTATTCATTTTTCCGGACGAATGCCCCCCTCTCGCCCTCGTGCTCTACGCCCAACCCACCAATCATTCTGCCAATCCTCATAGCCGAGAAGCGAGCCCTCCATCCGTTCGAGGGCTTCGTTCCAGCCGGTCTTGGCGGAGACTTTCGATGCCAGCAGATATGCGTCTATTCGCCATTCCTCGCCGGGGAGTGCGAAGAAGGCGCGCCGCCATCTTTCGAACTTTGAGAAGCGAGCGCGCTCGGCCTCGGTGAAGGGCGTGTCGATTATGCGGCGCACCAACCGACCCGAACGGACGAACGGGTCGAAGCGGGTCAGCATTTCCGTCAACCACTCCACCGGATAGGCGTCTTGGAACACCGCCAGAGGCTTGCGACCTTCAAGCATCAGCGGCAGCTCGAAATTCGTGTGAACGAGATACGGTGTCTCGCGGATTGGATGCCAGGGCTCGATGCGACTGAGCCTCGGATCAAGCTCGCGAGGTGGGATGCATATCGCGCCCAGCCTTTGAATATCTCCCGGGTCCAATTCCCATGAGCCTGATAGTTGTGTGTTGCCGCAACCCAGAACCGCGCCAAGCTTTTTCAGGTCCAAGACGCGGATTCGAGCCTCAGCGATAGCCGAACCGGTCGCAGGATCGATCTGCTGCAGGACAAAATAAGTGGATTCGGCAGTGTTGCTCATGCGGCGACGATGGCTGCTCGGAGAGTCCTTGTACAGGTCTCCTTCTGACAGGCGCCGTTCGTGGCGCCCCATCTGCTCTGCCGGGCATTTTTCCCCACTTGGGCGAGATCGGCTGTCGAGGCCGCTTTTCGCCCACCTCCAACGTCACACTCACTCCGGCGCCCCGGCAAACAGCACCGTGCCATCCCCGCCCGCCGCCGGCCAGTCGCGGATGGCGCGGTCGATGCCGCCGGTCAATAGCGTGCCGTCGGCGGCGAAGGCGACCGCGTACATGGGACCAGTGCCGGGGTCGAATTCGGCGATTTCGGCACCGGTATCCATGTTCCATATCCTGGCGGTGCCATCCAGCGAGACGGAGCCGAGGCGCTTGCCGTCGGCCGACAAGGCCAGCGCATAGACTGTGCCGGAATGCCCCTCGAAGCGGCGGACCTCCTTGAAGGTGTCGAGGTCCCAAAGCTTTATCGTGTAATCGCCGCTGCCGGTCACCGCGTGGTTGCCATCGGCCAGGAAGACCGCGCCATAGGCGCCTCGCTCGTGGCCGAGCCAGCTGCGCAGTTGCTTGCCCGCAACGATGTCCCAGAGTTTCAGCTCACCGTCGATGCTGCCGGTGAGCGCCCTGGTGCCGTCGGGCGAGATGGCGACGGAACTCACCGACCAGTCGCGGCCCGGCAGCACATGCAAGACCGCTCCCTTCCCCAGGTCCCAAACGACGACGGAACCGGTGTCGTGACCGCTAACGGCGAGCTTGCCGTCCAGGCTTATCTTCAGTTGCCTGACGCCGCCGTTCGCCCCTAGGAGAAGACGTGCAGCACCGTGCCGTCGGATAGCTGGCGCAGCACGATTTCGCCGTCGTCGCCGGCGGTGAGCACGGTCTTGCCATCGGGCATGAAAAGCGCGCTGCGCGCCATGTCCTTGTGCTCACCAAGGTCGCGGATCAGCCGCTTGCCCTCGATATCCCAGAGCTTGATCATGCGGTCGGTGCTGGCGCTCATGATCTGGTGGCCGTCGGCCGACACCGCCAGCCAGACGACGGCGTCGCGGTGGCCTTCCAGCGCGGTCGGCTGGGCCGGAGGCGCCGGTGGAGGCGGCGCCACCGTCTGCGGCGGCGTTGCGGGAGCGAGCGCCGTCTGCTGGGTTGGCTGGACCGGCTCTGCCGGCTGGGCAGGCCGCGGCGGCGCGGACTCGGCCGGTGGAACGGCTGTCGGCGCCGGCTGAACGGGAGCCGCAACCGGCTCGGGCAACGGGGGCTTTGCAGCCTCTTGCTGTGCGGGTGCGGGCAAGGCTGGCTCGATGCTCGACTCGGGCGTGGTAGGTTTTGCGCTCGCCTCCGGCTCGGGCCTCGGTTTGGGCGATCGAGGCGCCGGATCTGCCGGCGCGGTGGCGACTTCCTTCGCCGGTTCGGCGCCCGGCGCCCGCCAACCGAACTGGTCGGCGACGATGACGATCAGGGCCAACAGCGGCAAAGCGAGCGCTGCGCGGCGCAGCCGCGAATGGCCGGCCGGCGCGATCTCGGCGTCGCGGCCGAACAAAGGGGCGGCCGGATCGTGCCTGACGGCGCCCGGCAGCAGACCGGCGAGGAAAAGCAGCCCGGCAAGGACCGACAGCACGCCGGCCGCGCCGAAGACTTCCAGGCGCGCCGTCGCCGTCGGCCTGCCGCCCAGCGCCGCATAGAGCTTGGCGAAACAGGCAATGCCGACGATCAACATCGCCAGCGCCAGCAGCCTTTCGGTCGATCTTTTCATCGGTCTCCTCCCATCGCCCCGCAGCGTTGCAACCGGCGGCAGCGAGCCGGCCCCGGGATCCTAGCCGAGCTTGCTGCCAAGGCTAAGTGCAAGACGTCACACAGCTTCGCCGGACGATATCCTTCGCATCCGGTTCCGGCCGGCGCGGTCGCCCACTATTGGGCGGCGGCTCTATCAGTAGAACGCTATCCCCAGGAGCAGAACAGCCCGCTGGAGCCGGTGATTGACAGAAATTGCCTATGTGAGATTATCCGCCGGGGATTTCTAGGAGAGCAATCTTATGAAGAAGACTTACGAGAAGCCGGTTTTGATCCGCAAGGGCAAGCTTTCAGCGGTTGTGGCGGGTTCGCTGCCTTCGCCGGTTTGATGAAATCATCGGTGCTTTTGCCGGCACTGACTAACGGGGGGAATTTGGGATGAAGAAGATTTACGAGAAGCCGATTCTTGTCCGCAAGGGCAAGCTTTCGGCGGTGGTGGCGGGTTCGCCGGTGGTCAACGGCGGCAGCGCTGGTGTTTGAACCTGACGATTTAATTTCCGCACAGTAGCAGGAATGCGCAACGGGGAAGGACTTGCCCGGGAGTTTACTTGACGGCGAACGTGTGTTTGAGATCGAGCGGCGCAATCTTTGGGAGAGCGTAGATGAAGAAGACCTATGTGAGGCCGACATTGGTCAAGAAGGACAGGCTTTCGGCAATCACCGCTAACGGCGCAGCTTCCGTCGTATTCTGAGCCAAAGACGCGTTGCAGACCTTGGGGCGGCGCGCGTTAGCCTTGCTTGAGATATCGCAAGAATTTCGGCACTTTTGGTCAGCATAAGTCAAAGCGCCAGAACCAGATCGTCCAGTACCATCTGCCAGTAATGCTTTGTCGACAGGCGCACACGCGTCACCGCCTGCAACATGGGCGCGTATTGAACCGGTGCCAGCGCCGACAGCGCGATCTCATCGCTGGCGATCAGCTCCTCCCCTAACCAGCTTTCGACAAGCGCGGTCTCGCCTTCCGAGGCCAGCCAGGCCGCGGTCAGCATCACCGAGTGGAAGCCGAAGGGTGTGGCGCGACCGAACTCGGCCGGATGGCCGCTGCTGGTATAGGCGATGTAGGCGCCCGAGACATTGCCGTTGACATAGCCCTCGCTGTTGGCGGTGTGGTCGCGCGCCATGGCGTTGAGATTGCGCCAGTCGAGCCCGGCATGGCCGGACGGCACCTTGCACAGGCCGCGCGGGGTTATGTCGTCGAAGCCGATGGCGTTGAGTGCAGCGTCGGGCGCGAGCGCGCCGCGCGCCAACAGGCCGAGATCGACCGGGTAAGCCGACAGCTTGAGCCTTCGGTCGAGCCCCGAACCGGCAATGACGATTTCATCGGCCTCGACGCCGAGCGGGAAGCGGAAGGCCGCGTCGGCGGGCAGCGCCCGGCTCTCAAGCAACTGACCCTTGGCCATGACCGACAGCGTGACGCCCGTCGCGGCCGGCGTCCTGCCGTTCAACGTCCGCCCCGGCGCGAGCCCGACCGGCTTCGGCAAGGCCTCGCCGGCGAGGCCGACCATGGATCCGGGCGCATCCGCGATACGCACCGCCTGGTCCTGATTGGCGCTGCTGGCGCGCCAGCCGGACGGCACCGAGACGGAAAAGCGGTAGCTGCCGGGCCGTTGGATCGCCGCGCTGCGGCGCTTCGACGACATCGGGAAATTGGCGAAACCGGCGGCGTTGCTGCGCGCCGAAGCCAGGAAAATGCCGCGCTCGTCATAGAGCCGCACCACGATGCCCGCCATCGGCCGGTCGGCTTGACCATAGGCGCCGTCACCGTGGACATCCATGTAGACGAAGGACGAGAAGTTGAGCTTGCCGGATGTCGGCGCCCAGTGGGCACGCGGCGCGTAGTCGCCCGCCGGATCGGGATTGCCGCGCGCCCTGCGGCGCTTGCGGCGCCGGCGCAGCGCGATCGCAATGAGAGCGATGGCGCCGGCAAGGACAAGGGCTGAGATAAGCGCGACGAGGGCGGTGTCAGCCATGGCGGAGAGGCGATGGTTGGAGATCGCCGTTCAAGACCGCGTGCATGAAATTGTCCCCCCATCCAAGTTTGCAGCAGATTAGCGTTGGGCATCGATGCCGCAAGTCATTGCGATGGACGAGTCAGGATTGAGATGCTGGCGGGACAGCGCCAGCTTTCCCTTCTCACCTTGCGGGTGAAGGTCAGGTTGCCAACTCCACCCAGACCGGCGCGTGGTCGCTTGGATTGTCCCCTCCCCGCACTTCGCGGTCGATGCCCGCCCCTTTCAATTTTCGAGCGAGCTTCTTCGATAACAAGATGTGGTCGAGCCTCAGGCCGGCGTCGCGCGGCCAGCGGTTCCGGCGATAGTCCCAGAAAGTATAGAGCCTCTCCTCCTTGGGAAAAACCTTTCGCAACGCGTCTGTCCAGCCCTGCGCGATCAGCGCGGCGAAGGCGGCGCGGCTTTCGGGTTGCACCAGCGCGTTGTCGTCATAGGAGCGGGTCTCATAGATGTCGCGCGGCTCGGGCACGATGTTGAAGTCGCCGGCGAGCGCCACCGGCAGGCCGGTGTCGAGGAGCTCACCCACATGCGCGGCAAAGCGGTCGTGCCAGGCGAGCTTGTAGTCGAATTTCGGCCCCGGTCGAGGATTGCCGTTCGGCGCGTAGAGGCAGGCGATGACAACGCCGTCGACCGCCGCCTCGATGTAGCGCGCCTGGCGGTCGGCATCGTCGCCGGGCAGCGCATCGCGTGTCAGCACCGGCTCGGCGCCGCGCGCGAGGATCGCGACGCCATTCCAGGTCGGCTCGCCCTTCCACACAGCGCCATAGCCGGCATTGGCGAGCCGGGTCAGCGGAAACTGCGTGTCGCGCGCCTTCAACTCCTGCAGGCAGACGACGTCGGGCTTTGCCTTGGCGAGCCAAGCCAGCAGGTTGTCCAGCCGGGTGTTGACGTTGTTGATGTTGAAGGTGGCGAGTTTCATCAAGTCCGTCGATATTCAGGTGATGCCGGCCTGCAAATGGCGGCTTCCTGCGCTTCCGGTGCTCACGTACTTTACGTACGCTCCGCTCCGGTTCTCGGAAACCACCATTTTCGACTCGGCCTGACCTGAATCTCGGCAGACTTGGCGGCGTAGTCAGTCCGTCATCCGGATTTTGATCGTCTCCGCCACCGTCTTCAGATGATCGCCCGCCGTAAAACCCGAGATCGCCTTGCGTGGTTTCAAATCATGGTCGCCGTCCTCCACCCAGATCACCTCGACGGCAGGAGAAAGGCCGTAGGTCGCGACTTCCTCCTTGGTGCCAAACTCGTCGCGCGTGCCCTGGAAGATCAGCGTCGGCGTCTTCAAGTTGATCAGATGCTTTGTCCGCAACTGCTCCGGCTTGCCCGGTGGATGGAACGGATAGCCGAGACAGACCAGACCGGCGATCTCGCCCTTGGCGAACATCTCGTCGGCGACCATCGAGGCGACGCGGCCGCCCATCGACTTGCCACCTATGATCAGCTTTCCGGTCATGCCCTTGGCGCGCAGATCGGCGATCGCCTTCACATATTCCGGGTTCACCGTCTCGGCGCGCGGCGGCGGCTTGCGATGGCCGTAGCGGCGCGCGGCCATATAGTGGAACTCGAAGCGTGCGACCTGAAAGCCGGCGGCCGCGAGCGCCTTGGCGGTGGCGGCCATCGAGGCGGAATCCATAGGTGCGCCAGCGCCGTGCGCGAGCAGGATGGTGACAGGGGCGGTGTCGAAGCCGTCGAAGAGGAAGTGGGTCATGGGAGCGCCAATCTCTCCTTCTCCCCTTGTGGGAGAAGGTGGCCGAGCGAAGCTCGGACGGATGAGGGGTGCTCCAGCTTGGCGGATACGCCCTTCAATACTCCTACTTGCGACAAGGTCACCAACGTCTCATTCCTTCCAGCACCCCTCATCCGTCTCGGCGCTGGCGCGCCGATCCACCTTCTCCCACAATGGGAGAAGGAAAAGGCGCTCACCCCGCCGTGCGCGCCATGTGCAGGTCCACGAACTGGATTCCCTTTTGCGCAGTCCGCGCCCATTCGGACTCGGCATCCAATTCCAGATAGCGGACCCACAACCGGCGGGCCTCCATCAGATTACCCGCATCGAATTCCAGCCGAGCCAGGTTGAACACCGGGTCGGCATAGGCCCTGTCGAGCGCGATCGCCTTTTGCAGATGGCGCCTTGCCGATGCCACCTTGCCCTCGTCGCTCATCAGGCCGGCGAGGTTGAACCAGGCCTCGACGAAACCGGGGTCGAGCTTTATCGCGCGGGCATAATCATGCGCGGCTTCGGTAACCCGGCCGGCGCCGCGCAGGCAATTGGCGCGGTTGAAGGCGGCAATCGCATCCTTGGGACCGATCGCCAGGCAACGCTGGTAGAGCGCGGCCGCATCGTCGTGGCGCCCCTCCTCTTCTGCCATCTCGGCCTCGGCGAACAATTCCTCCAGCTTGTCATCCTCGGGTGAACCGAGGTCGAACAAAAGCTGGCCGTCGAGCTCGCTCCTGCCTTCGTCGAGATAGATCGCATCCGGGCGGCCATGCTGCGAGCCTAGATTGAGCGACTTGGCGGTAAGCGAGGCGACCGGGCCCGAGCGATGCACCGAGCGCGCGATCGCGCCCCAAGTGGCGCCGCTGGCGATCAGCCCGGCATATTTGCGCGCGAGGATCAGGTCTCGGAAGGAATAGGGTTCGCCGTCATGCTCGAAGGCATCGAACAGCGACAGAAGGTCGAGTTCGTCGCCGGCGAGTCGCGACTGGTCGATCAGCGACTGCCTGGAGAGCGACGAGGCGTCGGGCGCCTTCATCAGCCCAAGCAGGCGCAGGAAACCGCTCTCGCTGATCAGCGCGCGGCCTGCTTCGCGCTCGATCTTCACACGGCGCTCTATCTCGGCATCGCCGGATTTCGCCGCCTTGGCGAGAAGCGTGCGGCCGAACAGGACATGCGTAGTCCGGCGCGTGACGCCACGCCTCAGCTCCGCATGGCGGCGCTCGACCTCGCGCGCGGCGAGACGCAACGGAAAGGCGGCCAGCGCGCCGATGACGCCGAAGACGGCGCCTGGAACGATCACTGGCCCGGCATTTCCCGTCACTTCTTGCTCTTGCCGACAGCCTTCAACAGGTTCGCCTTCAGCGGGTTCTCAGGCGCACCGCCCGCGGCCGCCTTCTTGGACGGCTTCGCCGGCGCTTCCTCGGCCTTGCTCTTCGACTTGGCCGGGGGTTTCGCCTGCTGCGACAGGCTCGCCTTCAGCGCATCCATCAGGTTGATGACATTGCCGCGCTCGGGCGCAGCCGCGATGATCGGCTTGTGGCCCTTCAGCTTCTCGCGGATCATCGCCATCAGCGCCGCCTCGTAGCGATCCTCGTAGTTCTTCGGATCGAAGTGGGTTTCCTTCTGCTTTATCAACGCCTGGGCCAGCTCGAGCATTTCCGGATCCGGCTTGCCGGCCGGAATGTTGCCGAAATATTCAGCCGTGCCGCGCACTTCGTTGGGGTTTCTCAAGGTGCAGACGAACATGCCGTTCTCGCGCGGTCCGATCGTCACCACGCGCTCGCGGCTGGAGAGCACCAGGCGGGCAATCGCGAGCTTGCCGGACTTGCGCATCGCCTCGCGCAGCACCGCGAAGGTTTCCTCCGCCATGGCGCCGTCGGGCGCGAGATAATAGGGCGCGTCCTGGTAGATGACGTCGACCTCGTCCTCGTCGACGAAGGCCTCGATGTTCATCGTGTGGTTGGATTCGATCCGGACCGCATCGAGGTCGGCATCATCGATGATGATGTACTGCTTGTCCTCATATTCGTAGCCGCGCACCAGGTCCGAGCGCTCGACAAGGCCAAGCTCGGGATCGACCGGTTTCATGTTGATGCGGTTGTGCGTCTTCTTGTGCAGCTGATTGAACGAAATGCGCTCGCTCGCGCTGGTGGCCGGGTAAAGCCGGACCGGACAGCTGACGAGGCTGAGCTTGAGGTAACCTTTCCAACTTGCCCTGGGCGCCATGATGAACTCCTACGCGGCCATGCACTGACACTATGTTGGAGCATGGTCTTGTCCAAAACCGGTTCCGGCCTTTTTAGGACCATGCTCTTTGCAGCGCTTCGTCCGTAGGACGATCAGCGCCGTGGAAATCCTACACCGACCCCTGATTGTACTGCCGAATTCCTGACGAAGTGTTTTCTGGGGCGGTTGGCGCGGAGAATAGTTCAAATTGTAGCAAGCGTCGATGGACACGGCGTCGCCCTTTTCCTCTCCCCCGCGATGTTGGGGCGAGGAACTAGCGCTCAAACACAGGCAAATCCCGCGCCGCCTCGTCGATCTCCGCCCAGGGATCGCCGGATGTCTCCAACAGCCCCGGCAGCGAGGCGTAATTCAGGTCCTCCGGCGCGTCGATCGTCTCCAGGTCGGTCCAACTCACCGGCGTCGAGGCCGGCAGATTGGTGCGGGCGCGCAGCGAATAGGGGGCGGCTGAAGTGTGGCCGCGCGCGTTGCGGTGGAAGTCGATGAAGATGCGCTTCTTGCGGTTTTCCTTGCCCATCGTGGTGGTGAAGGTGTCGGGCGCGCTTGCCGCCAGCAAAGTCGAAATCGCGCTCGAAGCCTGGTGCAGCTTCTTCCAGTTCTGCTTTCGGGTCACCGGCACGGTGATGTGGATGCCCTTGCCGCCCGAGGTTTTGGCGAATGGGACCAGTCCCAGGCTCTCCAGCCCGGCCTTGATGTGGACCGCGGCTTCAACCACCTCGCGCCAGGAAATCCCCTCGCCCGGGTCGAGGTCGAAGACGATCTGGTCGGGCTTGTCGAGTTTTGACCGGTGCGTGCCCCAGGTGTGGAATTCCACCACGCCGAATTGCGCCAGCGCCAGATAGCCCTTGGCGTCCTCGACCGAGAGATAGGTTTTTGTCTCGCCTTCCGAATTGATCGACTCGAACACGGCAACCGAAGGCGGCATGCCGGTGAAGGCGTGGCGCTGGAAGAAGCAGTCCTGCGGCTTGCCGGTCGGGCAGCGCACCAGCGACACCGGTCGGCCGATGATATGCGGCAGCATGAAGTCGCCGACCAGCGCGTAATACACCGCGATGTCGAGTTTTGTAGGCCCGGTCCTACCGAATAGCCGCCGCTCCGGATTGGTGACCCAGATGGTGGCGAGGTCGGATTCGGCGATCAGCCGTTTGCGCTTGACCGGCACCGGCGTGGTCAGCCCACCGATATCGCGCAACCCGCGGAAGACGCCGTGCCGGATCGCATTATCGGCGGTGCGGTTCGAATAGCGGACGCGTGCCGACAGCAGCGGCTTCACCCAATGCATCTCGCGCATGATCTCACGCGGCACGCCTTCGGGCGGGGTCGCGCCGGCGGTCAGCCGCTCCAGACGGGCGAGCAGGTCCGTCGCCATGTCTGCGTCGAAACCGGTGCCGACCTTGCCGCGATAGTGCAGTTCACCATTTTCGAACTCAGCCATGCCGAGCGCCGCCAGCCCTTCCGCTTGGTCGGAGACGGTATAACCGGCGATGACGAAATCATCCGTCTTCTGCGCCTTGGCCTTGGTCCAGTTCTTGGTGCGGCCGCTCTGGTAGATGGCGTCGGCGCGCTTGGAGACGACACCTTCCAGCCCAAGGTCCGAAGCCTGATCGTACAGGCCCTGGCCGTCGCCCTCGACATGATCGCTGTACTGGATGGCGGAATTGGCGGGCTGACCGGCGAGCAGCTCGGCGAGCAGGGCTTTGCGCTTCTGCAGCGGCACCTTGCGCAGATCCCAGCCGTCGAGATGGAGCAGGTCGAAGGCGTAGAAATGCAACTTGGAGCCGGCGCCCTCGGCCAGCGCGTCCTGCAGCAGCGCAAAGCGCGAGATGCCCTTGTCGTCGAGCACCATGATCTCGCCGTCGATGATTGCTTGGCCGATCGGCAGCCGCGAAAAGGCCTGCGGCAGATCGCCATAGCGTTTCGTCCAGTCGATGCCGCCGCGGGTGATCAACCGCACCTCGCCGCCTACGACATGTGCCATGGTACGGTAGCCGTCGAACTTTATCTCATGCAACCAGAGCTCGCCCGTGTCCTCGGCAACGCTCGTGCCGCCCGGCGGCTTAGGCACCTGGCTGGCGAGTTGCGGCTCGATGCGGGCGGGTGGCTCAGCCCTAATTGCGCCGGGCAGCACGCCCGGTTTGAGCGAGCCGGCTTTCGGCGGCAGGCGCTCGCGCTTCCTCGGGGGCGCCGCCAGTTCCTCGATGCGGCGGCCGGTCTTCACGCTTTCTGGGCGCGCCTCGAGAATGTCGAGCTTTGTATCGGAGGCGAGGTCGCGCTCTTTGAAGAGCAGCCAGTTCTTCTTGTTCTCATCCTCGCCCGGCCTCGGCTTCAGCCGGGTCAGCATCCAGCCGCCATTGAGTTTTTGCCCGGCCAGCCGGAACTTGAACGCGCCGGTCCTGAGGCTTTTCTCGACATCCTCCATCGGCGCCCAGGTACCGGTGTCCCAAACGATCATCGGCCCGCCGCCATATTCGCCCTCGGGGATGACGCCCTCGAAATCGATATATTCGATCGGGTGGTCCTCGGTCTCGACGGCGAGGCGCTTGTCGGCCGGATTGAGCGAGGGCCCGCGCGGCACCGCCCAGCTTTTGAGCACGCCGCCGACTTCCAGGCGCAGATCGTAATGGTCGGCGGTGGCGTGGTGCTTGTGAACGACAAAGCGGTTGCCGGCACCGGCGGACAGGGTGCCTGCCGGTTCGGGGGTGCGGGAGAATTCGCGCTTGGCGCGGTAGGGTTTGAGATTGGCCGGCATGAGTCAGACGCCGAGGCGCAGAGCGGACAGTGGCAACCGCCTCGTTCCTTCGCGCCCCCCTCTGTCCTGCCGGACATCTCCCCCTCTAGGGGGGAGATTAGCAGACTGCGCGTTCGCGCTCCCCTTACACCGTCGGCGATTGGCGAAAGCCGGCGTGACAGCCAATCTCCCCCCTTGAGGGGGAGATGTCCGGCAGGACAGAGGGGGGTGCTGTCCCGCCAGCATCTCGGATTTTTCTACATCGATGCGAAGCAAGGGATTTGGATCAATCGTCAACAGCCGGCGTCAGTTCCAGCTCGGCGGGCGAAAGCCCTTGCCTCAGTTGCGAAAGCCGGAACTCGTCGACCCAGTAGGCCTCGCCGTCGACCAGCACGCGGGCGCTGTAGGAGCCGCCGGAAAAGCGCTGCGCGGTGACATAGACCTTATGGCGCTCAAGCGCGGTCTTCACCGCGGCGCGGCGGGACTTTTCTCTGGCGACGGGACTGGCCATGGCCTCACTCGAGCACGCTGCCGCTCCGATAGCGGCTGCCCATAAGGATGGCGGAGAGCGGGATGTGAGTCAATTTGCCGGGTGAAGGCGGCCCATTCACCGCCCCGCACGCAGCCGCCGCCAGCGCTGCATCGCCTCCTGCGCGACCTTGAACAGGCGCGGGTTGGCGCGCACGAAAGCCACGCCCCAGCCACGGTATTTGATGGCCTCGCTCGCCGCCATGCCCTTCGGCGTGATGCCGTAGCAAAGTTCGGCCAGAACCGACTTCACCGCGCCCATATGTTCCTTGTAGCTCTGGTTGCCGACCGACAGGTCGAAATAGTCGAACCCCTGCCCGCGCCCCCATCTGATCAGCTCGCCCATGATGCAAAGTCCCGGCGAGACATTGGGAACTGCACCCTGGTCGATCGCGACCAGCAGCGCGTGCAGGGTGCCCAGATGGACCGCCAGATATTGGACCGCGACCATCACGTCGCCAGCGCGCAGGCCAAAGATCCGCACCGACCCGTCGGTCAGGCCGCGATGCGCGGCCTTGCGGTAGAAATCGACGACCGGCGGCTGCGCCAGCAGATCGAAGCGGCCGAGCTCGCGAAAACGGCTAAGCCGCATCTCGACCAGCTTGTCGAAGGTGGAATCCACCAGGGTTGGCGTGTCGGCCTCGACCAGGGCCAGGCCGCCATTGCGATCGAGCCGGCGCAGGTCCTTGTTGAGCGCCTTGACGAAGGACGGGCGACAGATGCGCTTGACGACGGTTTCGGCATCGCCATCCATGGCGATGCCGTAGTGGGAATGTATGGAATCGCGCGCCGGAGAAAGCAGCGCCAGGGGATTGGCGATGCCGCCGATCTGTTTCGGGATACCGACGATGTGGATGCGGTCGGCCGGCGGCAGCACGGAAAGCACCGCCGCCCATGCGGCCTCGGCTGATTGCCTGGTCCAGGGCGTCGCGTCGGCGAGCAATGGCGCGGAATAATCGCACACCCCGCAGCTCAGCCACTCGATCACCCAATGCTGGAATGCGCGGCGCCGCATCAACGGCACCAGCATCCTCGGCTCGCCCGTGGCGGCGTCCCTCACCTCGACGATGGCGAGATCGGCTTTTGGCGGCACAAGCCCTTCGACGATCCCTTCGGCCCAGGCGAAATGCTGGTGGCCGGTGCACACGCCCTCTGTCTCGAGACGCCGCCAGAGCGGCTTGACCGCTTGGAGGCTGGTGTGCAGCTGCGCCACATATGCGCCGCCGGCGGCGTGCACCGCGGCCTCATCGCCGGCCAAGCCGGTCGTCATCGTGGCCATCGGCATTGCCTGGCTTGCCACATCATTCTCCTATCGTCTCTGGACTGCCAGCGTGGCCGCATGGCGCCAGGCGCCGAACACGCTGGGGCGCTGCTCGTTCGGGTGCTTGGAGTTCCACATACGGTGAGCAGCGAAATACCATGAGGCCACAAGCACGAAGATCTCGGAGACCGCGGCGCCGGCCAGCGACCATGTCGACGGGGCGACGGCCAACAGAATCCCGATCGTCGCCAGCCCGATAATCGCGCCGGCCATGGTGATGAAGGCGACGATGCGGAAATCGCCAAGGATCTCGAGGACCACGCGCGGCATGATATAGGCCATGATCGGCACGAAGTTGGCGATGGCGAAAAGCCCGATCAACCCGACCGAGGCATGCTGCAGCGCCTGGGATTTGATCATCGGCAAGATGAACAGGATGCCGCAACCATAGGCCAGGCTGCCGAGCCCCATGACGAGCGCCCAGATCTTGGCCTGCGTCCACACGCGGTCGAACTCCTTGTTGCGCACCAGCTTTGCGAGTTCCGGCTGGGTCATGTTGGAGAAGGCAAGGCTGGAGATGCGCAGCGGCGCAAACAGCACCAGCACCGCCGCCAGCGGCGCATAGGCCGCGGGTCCGGCGATGCCCGCGACCAGCAGGGCCAGGCATTGCCCCTGGATGTTGGTGGTTGTGGCGCTGAACCCCGACCAGCGAAGCTGCGGCCAGAGCTTTGCATAGCGCCGCAGGGTCGGCGCACGAAAGGAGATGCGCAGCCTGCGGCGCGCCAGTCTCACCAGCACGGCGATGCCGACCACATTGGCCACGGCAAGCGCGTAGAACGTGACCTGAAGCGCGTCCGCGAAGAACCAGATCGCCGCTCCTGCTAGTACTATGCCCGCGATCGTGAACGCGGCGTCGCTGATGGAGACGACGAGCTGCATGCGGCGCGCGAAGAAGGCGGTGCGCATATGGCTGCGCAGCGACCAGGCCCCGACGAAGCAGGCGGCGCCGATGCCGCTCGGGTCGCCCAGGAGGCGCATCAGCAGCCCGGTGCCCAATCCCATCAGCAGCGCCACCACAAGCGCCGCCGATCCGAAGGTCACGTCGTAGGCGTCGACGCCGGCGCTGTTGGCGCTTTTGCTCATCCATATGGTGGCGGGAACGGCGGTGAGCGAGCGGATATAGGACAAGCCGACGCCGCCCATCACCATGGCCAGCGCGAAGAGCCCATAACCTTCGGCCGACAAAAGATGCAGCAGCGCGATGTTCAGGGCGAAATGGAAACCGCTCTGCATCGCCTCGCCGCCGATCATCAACATGAGGCGCCGCACCAGATGGGCCGGGAAGGTGAACTTCACGGGCTCGTCTCCGCCTCGCGGGCGACACGCGCCCGCCCCTGCCGCGGCGGCGTCGCCTTCAGCTTGTCGGCCACGATCGCCATGATCGCGGCGGCGGCGATCGGCTCGCTGAAGAGCGCCTCGTAGCGCGCGCGACCGGCAGCGGCGAAGCCGCGCCACAGATCCGGCCGCAGGATGATCTCGCCGAGCTTGCCGGCGAGGGCGGCCGCGTCGCCCGGCGGCACATGCCAGCCGGTCTCGCCGTCGGCCACCACTTCCACCAGTCCGCCGATCGCCGAGACCAGCGGCGGCCGTCCCCAGCCCATCGCCTCGATGGCCACGCGGCCGAGCGATTCCGGGCGGCGCGATGGCACCGCGACGATGTCGGCCCAGCGATAATGGTTAGTTGGGTCGGAGACGAAAGGCAGCACCTCGACATGCCCTGTCAGGCCCATGCGCCCAACCAACTCGGCCAACGCCTGCTCGCGCTCGACGCTTTCGAAGGCGCCACCGACGAGGCGGACCTCGACACGGTCGCGCAACTCGGCGGGGAGCGAGGCGACGGCTTCGAGCAGCACCTCCTGCCCCTTTATGCGGTTGACGCGGCCAAGCAGCAGGACCTTGAGCGGCCGGTTGCCGTCATAAGTCATCGGCAGTGCCGCGACGGGACCGGCAACGCCGTTATAGACGACATGCGTGCGCCGCCCCTTGGCATCGAGGGCCGGCGGATCGCCGAAGGTGGCGCGCGTTGCGCGCGAGTTGAAGATGAGATCCGCCTTGCTCCAGCGCATCAGCGCGACAAGCACCTTGCGCAGGATGCCCTCGGGAATCTCATGGATGTGCAGCAGCGCCTTGCGCGGCAGGAGACGCGCGGCCAGCGCATAGTCGGCGATGATCGAGGTGTTGATGTAGGTCAGGTCGCTGCCCCGCATGCGCCGCCAGGCGCGCCAGAGCGCCGTCGGCAACCGCGCCATCTCGACGGTGGCGAGCTTGAGCATCGCCTGGCGCCTGAGCACCCAGAGCGGCTCGAACACGATGCGGCTGGCATGCGGCTTGAGGATATCGACAATCGGTCCCTCGCGCGGCAGCACGACCTCGATCTCGGCGGCCGGAAACGCGGCGCGCAGCGCAGCCACGCTCTCCGCGAAGCTGCGGTCCGAACCATAGAGCTCGTAGCCCTGATGAACGCAGGCTATGCGCATTGCTATCTTTCCACCTTGCACCCCGAGTCCGCTCAGCACCGGACCTTTCAAAGCGCGGAAGGAACTTCATGCCAAATCCGCACGCCGCTCTACCCGGCGATGGCCACTGCAGGCCGGGAGCAAGGATCATGCCGGGTCTCGAATGTCCGGCCGCGACCCAGGAACCCCCAGCCGTGCCCCATATCGATACAGATACGTCGCGAAAGTTGACCGATGATGAAGCAAGCCATGTAGCTTGAAGAGAAATTTTACACCTTCATGTGAATATTCGCCCTGGGGTACCCTGGCACGGAAGTTGCTGGGCGTGTCATTGCCGTAACAACAACTATGACCGGACCCTGGGGATTCCTTTATTTTGAAACCGGAACGACCTTCCACCCTGATCGAAAAGCCTTCGATCCTGATCCTGGGGACGCGCGGCATTCCGGCTTCTCACGGCGGCTTCGAGACTTTCGCTGAGCGCCTGGCGCTTTTCCTGGCCGGACGCGGCTGGAAGGTCGGCGTCTACTGCCAGAAGGAGGTCGAGCGCGTAGGGCAAAGGGTGACGAGCGAGACCTGGCGCGGCATCGAGCTCATCACCATCGAGGTCGCCTCCAAGGGTCCCCGCGCGACACTGGAATTCGATTGGCAATGCGTGCTCGACGCCGCCAGGCGGCCGGGCGTGTGCCTGGTGCTCGGCTACAATGGCGCGGTGTTCCTGACCTGGCTCAGGCTCATGCGGCGCAAGATCTTCACCAATATGGACGGCATCGAGTGGCGGCGGCCGAAATGGGGCCCGGCGGCGCGCAGTTGGTTCTGGCTCAACGAATGGATCGGCGCCTGGGTCTCGCATCGGCTCATCGCCGACCACCCGGCAATTGCCGACCATCTCGCAACAAGGCGGCCGCGTGGCGCCATCGCCACGATCGCCTATGGCGCGGACCCGGTGACCTCAGCGCCGGAAGAACCCGTTCGCGCGCTCGGGCTCGAACCCGGTAAATACCTGATCTCGATCGCGCGGGTCGAACCCGACAACAACATCCTGCCGATCATCGAAGCCTTCCGCAGCCGCGATCGCGGCGACATGAAGCTGGTGGTGCTCGGCACGCTCAACGACGACATTCCCTACCACCGCGCCGTGCGCGCGGCGGCAGGCAGCACGGTGATCATGCCCGGCGCGATCTACGATCAGGCGACAGTGAAGGCGCTGCGCTACCACGCGCGCTCCTATATGCACGGCCACACCGTGGGCGGCACCAACCCCTCGCTGGTCGAGGCGCTTGCCGCCGGCAACATGGTGATCGCGCATGATAACCGCTACAATCGCTGGGTCGCCGGCGAGGCGGCGATTTACTTCAGTGATACCGACAGCCTGAGCCAGCGGATCGACGAGGCGATGGCCGACGACGCGCTGGTGGCGCGCTGCAGCAAGGCGGCGCGAACGCGGGCCCGCGAGGCTTTCCGCTGGGAAGACGTGCTCATTGCCTACGAGAAGGAAGCGCTGCGGCAACTCGGCGTCACCACCGCCGCGCCGGCGAAAGCCGACCGCGCCAAGCACGCATGACCGGCTGGTCGCGCCGCCGGCTCCTCGGCGCGGCGCTGGTCGCGGCAATAGCGCCGCTGGCGAGCGCGCTTCCGCCACTGTCATCTCCAGCGCGTGCCGCCGGGGCATGGCCTTTCAGGCGCGGCGTCAATACCTGGCCCTGGTTTGCGCTGACGCGCGAATTTCCTGCACCCCGCACCGACTATGACTGGCCGCCTTTCCAGTCGCAGCGGCCGGTGCCGACGCCGGCCGACCTTGCCCGCCTGCGCGCCAGCGGGCTCGACTTCATCCGCCTGCCTGTCGATCCGGGGCCGTTCCTGGCCGCCGACGCGGGCCAGCGCGCCGACCTCATGGCAATGCTGAGCGCGGCGGTCGAGGCAGCGCTCAGCGCCGATCTCGGCGTCATCGTCAATATACAAGCCAACGGCGCCACGCATTACTGGAATCCCGACCGCATGTATTCGAGCACCGCGGCGCCGGAATTCGCGCGCTACCAGGTCTTTGTCGGCGAAGTGGCCGGCATGCTGGACGATATGGCGCCCGGCAGGATAGCGCTGGAGCCGGTCAACGAGCCGCCGCAGGACTGCTCCTCCGGGCTGTGGCCCAAGGTGCAGGCGGCTCTGCTGAGCGCGGCTCGGGTCTCGGCGCGCAACCTGCCGCTGCTCGCCACCGGCGGCTGCGGCTCGATGGTGCGGGGCCTCGCCGCGCTCGATCCGGCGCCGCTGGCGGCCTTCGAGCCGATCCTGTTCACCTTCCACTTCTACGAGCCCTACCTGTTCAGCCATCAAGGCGCGCCGTGGATGCGCGAGCCGGTCTACCGGGCGCTGAACAATGTGCCGTGGCCAGCCTCCGCCGGGACGCTGGAAAGAACGCTGGCCTCTGTTAGGACAAGGATGGCGCAGGATTCCGAGAGGTCCGACGAAGCCAAGAAGGCCGCCTATGCCGAGACAGAGAAGGTGCTAAAGGTCTATTTCGATGCGCAGCCCGACCGCCGCTTCATCGACCGCTACCTCAAGCAGGTGAGTGACTGGGCGCAGACCCATGGCATCGCGCGCGAGCGCATCATCATGGGCGAGTTCGGCGCGTTGCGAACCGATGCACGATACACAGCCGCGCCCAACCCGGACCGCGCCCGCTACATCGGCGATGTCCGGCAGAGCGCCGAGGCATTCGGCTTTCCCTGGGCATTCTGGGACCTGTTCGACGGCATGGGCATGATGGACGACACCACGCGCGCGCTCGATCCCGCGATGGTCGAGGCGCTCGGGCTGAGGATGCCGCGCGCTTGACTTGCTGAATCACCAAACCGCGCTAAGGGTTTGGTTTCCATCTGGCGGCGAATGCGTAGCGAGACTCGCCGCGTTCCTACGCCTGCGTCCTTTGACGCGCAACAGGCCTCGCCGGTCGATAAAGCGCCAGCGCGATGACCACGAATTTGGTCATCAGCGTCGTCTTGGAGGCGATGCTTTCGGAGGTGTTGAGCAGGATGAGCCAACCCAGCATCGGCAGCCGGATGCCCGAATGGCAGCGGCGCGCGACCTCGTGCATGAACAGCGCGAAGCCGAAGAAGATCAGAAGCGTGAAGAACGCCCCCTGGTAGAGCGTCAGGCGCAGGATCGGGTTCTCGATGCCTTGCTCAAGGCCGGTGATGCGGCGCATGCTGTCGAGCAGGTCGACATCGGGCCCGACGATCAGGTCGCGCAATTCCAGATGCCTGAAGAGATCGAACATCTCGACGCGGGCGTTGGCGCTGCCGCTGTCGGAAACGAAACGTTCGAGCAGCGCGTCGAAGAAGCCATAATAGCCGGCAAGCGCGATGGCCAGCGGCAACAGCGCGGCGAGCATGATCACCAGCGCGGCGCCCAAGAGATTGACACGTCCGGTGCTGAGCTGCGCCAGGCCCTGGATCAGCAAATAAACGCCGCCGAGCAGGATCGTCAGCACCATGCCCGAGCGGCCGCCGAAGGCGACCAGTGCGCAGAACTGCAGGCCGACAAGCGCCAGCCTGAGCGGCGTCGACAGGGAACGCGAGCCGGATAGCAGCGACAGCACATAGATCGAGGTGACCGTGGCATTGGAGAGCGGGTGCCCCTGCAGCGCGGTGGAGCGCAGATCGTTGACGAACACCGCGCCGTCGAACCTGTAGGGGAACACCAGATGTTTGGTGCCGAACTCGAACAGCGCCAGCAGCGCGTTCGCCGTCATGACGACATGGATGACCGCCTGCAGCCAGGCAAAGGTTTTCTCGTCATCCTCGCTCAGCAGCAGCACGATCAGCGCCGGGGCGACGAAAGTGTCGATCATGCCGGCCATGCCGGGGCGCTGCCTGAGGATGACGACGAAGAGAAGCACGGTCGAGATCACCGCCATCAGCATCGTGGCCGGCCGCCTGTTCGTGACATGGATCACATAGCCGACCGGATTGCCGAAGATGCAGGAGCGCCAGACGAAGACGAGCACGAAGAGATAGGTGGAAGGGTGGATCTTGCTCAGCGGACTGCCTTGCAAGCCGTCGTAATTATAGCCGGCGAGCCACAGCATGCCGCCGGAGACGGAAAACAGAAGCAGCACCGCGATAGTCAGGCCAAGACGGGTCAGCGTGTCGACTGGGACAGTGCGCGGGCCCGCCATGCCATAGCCCGAAGCCGAAACAGGCCGGGCGGTACCAGCCAGGATCGAGGCCATGTCAGGCCGCCTCGTCGACCAGCATGGCGCCGGTCGGCAGCCGCCCCATGACGGATACCGCTTCCGAGGTCGCGGCGACGTCGCGCATCGGCGTCGCATTCAGCCGGGCGACGAGTACGATCTCGTCGGCCATGGCGACCAGCGGCAGGACGTTGAGGTCGTCGGCAAGCGCGCCGCCGTCGATGACGACGAGCTCGAAGCTGTGATTGGCCTCGGCCAACATCCGATGGGCGAAATAGAGCGCCTGCGCTTCCTGGAACACCGCGGTCGGCCGCCCCCGGCTGACCAGCGCCACGGAACTGCCGGGCGCATAACGGCTGACCGCGTCGAGTGGGTATTCGCCGCGCAGCACGTCGAGCACGCCGGGCTGCGGGTCCTTCTGGCCCTTGCCGGCATTCATGTCGATGAACAGCACGCGGCGCCCCCTGGCCGCCGCCGCGTTGGCGAGCTGCCATGCCACCCTCGACCGCTCAGCCTTATCCTCGGGCGGCGATGCCACCAGGATGGATGGTACCAGCGGCCAGTCCGGCGGGCGCCTGGTGGCGGCGGCGATGCGCTGCAGCGCGAGCCCGGCCACGGCGTCGGTCTTCTGGGCAGCAGCGCCGGAGCGGCGGCGCCCCCTGCCCGGCAGAACGCCCAGCACCGGCGCCTCGATAGCCGACTGCATCTGATTGGCGGACAGCACGGTCGGCGACAGATATTCGGCGATCAGCGCCATGCCGATGCCCAGCGCCAGCCCGCCGAAGATGGCGCCGAAGATAAGCAGCCCCTTCGGCGGCCAGCTCTTCTTCAGCGCCGGCATCGCCTCAGAGATGATGCGGGCATTGGTGCTGTTGACGTTGGTCTGCTCGCGCGTTTCCTGGGCGCGTTGCAGGTAATTGGCGTAGACGGTGCGCACGGCATCGAGATCGCGTTGCAGCTCGCGCAGCCTGACCGATGCCTGGTCGGTGTCGAGCGACTTGCCCTTCAGCGACGCCACCTTGGCCTCCAGTTCCTTCTGGTTGGCCAGGGCGCGCTGATAATCCGTCTCAGCGGCGGCGACGAGGCGGCCAAGCTCGCGCGAAATCAGCTTGCGCAAGTCGCTCAATTGCTGCTGCGCCGAGATCATCGAAGGGTGGCGCGGCCCGAGCGCGGTGCCGAACTGCGAGATCTGATCGACGAGCGTCGCCTCTTGCGCCCTGAGACTGGCGATGACCGGCGAGCGCATCGCCTCCGACGTTGCATCCGGCGCGCTGCCCTGGCGGCGCAGCTGGTCGACCTGCGCCTTGAGCTGCGCCGTGCGGGTCTGGGCGGCGGTCAGTTGCGTGTTGAGATCGGTCAGTTCCTGGTCGCTCACCAGATTGCCGCCCGCCATTACCATATTGTGCTCGGCCTTGTAGGTCTCGACGGCGTTGGCAGCCTGCTCGACGCGCTTGCGCTGGTCTTCCAGCCGGGCGCTGATCGCGTCGGAGGCGTCGGCCGCGGCCTTCGAGCGCGCTTCGGCCTGGTCGTCGAGATAGGCCTGCGCGATGGCGTTGGCGAGTTCGGCCGCCAGGTCGGCGCTCTTGGCCGTGATGATGATGTTGAGCACCAGCACCTTGTCGTCGCGCTTCACCGCCAGGCGGCGGCGCAGCGCGTCGAGCGTTTCAGCTGTCCTGTCGCCGTCGCCCGAGCCGAAGAACATGCCCAGCCAGCCGCCGAGCCCGCCCTGCCCGTTGAAGTCCGGGTTCTCGGTCAGGTTGGTCGCCTTGATGGCGCGCAGCAGGACGCCGTTCGATTGCGCCACACTCACTTGGCTTTCGACCTGAGTGATGCCGCCATCGGGCGAGATGCGGCTGGGATTGACATCGTTGGTGACGACCTGGAGGTCTTGCGGATCGATGATGATCTGCGCCGTCGAGGAATAGAGCGCCGGTGTCAGGAAGGCGTAGATCAGCGTCGCGATAGTGAGCAACGCGACGGTGGCGAAGATCAGCTTGCGGCGGCGCAGCAGGATGCGGCCGAGATCGCCAAGCTCGACCGTGGCGGGCGCGGGCGCAGGCGCGTGATAGACCGGCGCCGGCGCGATCGCCTCCGGAGCGTTCTGCTGAGGCACCATGAGCAGGGGTGATTGCAAAGGTCGCTCCGAGAACGCTCCATCGGCCGGCAAACGAGAAATGCGGCATTGGTCTAGCTATTCCCGGCAACGATTAAAACACTGTTAATTATGTTCATAAATTGAGGCCGCTCTGGCACGAAGTTTGCACCAACGCAGTAGAATCTAAGTGCAGCCTTAATTGGAGACATCGTGCGCATGCGGCGGGAATTTGATCTGGCCAGCCGGGTCGGCGGCACCGGATGTGCCCGGGGCTGGCGATGCGCCTGACCCTGCGCCTCGACGGCGATTGCGTGCGCGCTTTTCATGTGGCGCTGGCCGAGCGGTTGTCGCTGCTGCCCGGCGTGGAGCTTGCGGTCGACGGCCGTCCAGCGGCGGGCGGCGTGCCGCGCGAAGCCGAAGCGCTGTTCCAGCTTGAGACGCTGATCCATCGCCTGCCCGCCAATGGGACGGCCAGGCGTGTGCCGCTTTCGGCACTGGCCGGCCATGCGAGAGCGTCCGCGCCGGCCGACCTCACTATCGATCTCATCGGCGATGTCGAGCCGCAGGGCAGACGGGTCTGGCGGCTCGCCTATGACGGCGTCTGCGGCGAGCAGACCCTCCTGGCGCTGATCCTTGCCGGCCGCACGCCGCTGGCCCGCCTGGAACAGAACGGCGCGACAGTCGCCGAGGGACGGCTCGGCACCGAATATCACGGCATCGCGCTGGCTTCCTTCCAGGACATGCTGGCGCGCAGCGCCAGCCTGATCGTCGCGGCGGTCAACGGCGCCGCCCGCTCATCGCTTCCGGTGTTGCCCGAACCGCCATCCGAGACGGCGCCGCCAGCCATGCCGTCGGCCACGAAGCTCGGTGTGCGTGCGGCCAAGGCGACGGCACGCCGCATCGTCCAGCAGATCTATCATCTGTGCTACAACGCCCCACATTGGCGGGTCGGCTGGCGCGAGACCGGCGGCAAGGATCTCTACGAACTGCGCGCCCATCCGCAATCCGGCTGGCGCGATTTGCCGGACGACGGCAGCCGCTTCTACGCCGACCCGTTCCCGGTGCTTTACCGCGGCCAGGTGACGCTGTTCGTCGAGGACTACATCCACCGCACCGGCAAGGCGATCCTGTCGGCAGTGGCGTTTGGCCCGTCCGGTCCAGTCGGCACTCCGAAGCCGGTTCTGGAGCTGCCCTACCATCTCTCCTACCCCTTCGTGTTCGAGCGCGAGGGCGAGATGTGGATGGTGCCGGAAAGCTCCGCCAACCGGACCGTCGACCTCTACCGCGCCACCGCCTTCCCGGGCGGCTGGGTCAAGGAAGCGACGCTTCTGTCGGACATCATCGCCAGCGACGCCACGCTCACCGAGCATGACGGGCGCTGGTGGATGTTCGCCACGGTGCGCGACGGCGGCGGCGCCTTCTCGGACCAGCTGCATCTGTGGTCGGCGCCGGATTTCCGCGGGCCGTGGACGCCGCACCCGAAGAACCCCGTTA
Organism: Mesorhizobium sp. CA6; assembly: GCF_020165035.1. Classification (NCBI taxonomy): domain Bacteria; kingdom Pseudomonadati; phylum Pseudomonadota; class Alphaproteobacteria; order Hyphomicrobiales; family Phyllobacteriaceae; genus Mesorhizobium; species Mesorhizobium sp. CA6. The sequence continues at coordinate 55,034 of NZ_JAIUHI010000020.1, forward strand.
TGATCGACATCGCCTCGGCGCGGCCGGCGGGCCGCATGGTCAGCCGCGGCGGCCAACTCCTTCGCCCGGTGCAGGACTGCCGCAGGAGCTATGGCGCCGCGCTCGGCATAGCGCGCGTCACTCAGCTTGACGAGAGCGGCTTTGGTCAGGTCGTCGAAACGATCCTCAACCCCGGTGCCGGCTGGGCCGGCCGCAAGCTGCACACGCTCAATGAGGCGGGCGGGCTCGAATTCATAGATGGTTCGGCAATGGCGCCCCGCTGGAAGCAGATCCAACGGCGCGACGTCATGCCTGCGGGCCGTGGAGACCACAAATGAGCATCATAGAGGACCGCGAAGCACCCGCCGTGCCGGCCGGCCAGGCCGAGGTCGAAGTGGCGATCGTCGGCGCGGGGCTCGCCGGAACCGTGCTGGCGCTGTCGCTCGCCAAGGCGGGCCGCAAGATCGCGCTGATCGATCCGCATCGTATCCACCATGACGAATTCCGGGCCGAGAAAACCCGGGCGGAGCAGATGGGACTATTCGAGAAACTCGGCCTGGGCCCGGTTTTCAGGTCTCTCGTCACCCCGATGACAGACGTCCATGTCTTCCGCTTCGGTCAGCTGTTCGAGCGCAAGCAAAGCTGGGAGTACGCCTTTTCCTACACGCCGCTGGTCAACGGCCTGCGCGCGGCGCTGCCTCCGCAAGTGCCGCTGACGATCGGCAAGGTCGCGGACGTCTCGACGGGACCGGACCGGCAGCGGCTGGTGCTCACCGACGGCTCCGTGATCGATGCCCGGCTGCTGGTCGTGGCCACCGGCTATAGCGAGGCGGTGCGGCGCGCGATCGGCGTCGAGCGCGTCGAGGAATCGAAGGCGCATTCGCTGACGTTGGGGTTCGATCTCGCGGTCACGCCGCAGGAATTCGGATTGCCGTCCCTCACCTTCTACGGAAGGCGGATCGCCGATCGCATTGCCTTTCTTACCATCTTCCGGATCGGCGAGCGGGTGCGCGCGAACATGTTCGTCTACCGGACCGTCGCCGATCCGTGGGTGCGGTCGTTCCGCGAGGACCCCCAAAAAATGCTCCTGGAGTTGATGCCGGAGATCGCGGCTCGATGCGGCAACTTCGCCGTCGCCAGCGAGGTCGAGGTGAGGCAGGTCGGCCTGACAACGACGCAGGGCCATCGGCGCGACGGTGTCGTCTTCATCGGCGATGCGTTCGCCACGACCTGCCCGGCGCAAGGCGACGGCATCCACCGGGTACTGACCGATGTCTATTGCCTCAGCTCGACGCATATCCCCGCCTGGCTCGAGACGCCCGGCATGGCGGCCGACAAGATCTGCGCCTTCTACGACGATCCTGCCAAGATCGCCGCCGACGCCAGGGCCATGCGCGCCAGCATCTATGCAAAGCGGATAACCACCGAGACGGGGCTTGAATGGCGGCTGCGCCGCCTGCGCAACAACACCGCGCGGCGCTTGATGATCTTTGCCCGTCGATTCCGCGAGGCGGGAAAATCGGGTGACGCCGGACCTGGCCCAGAGGGAACTGCTTTCGAGCAAACCGGCAAGGCACCGGCCGGCCTGGGAACATGATCGTGAGCGATCTTACCAATCCGTAAGTCGCGGTCCCTGGCAAAGCCGGTTTAGATCGTGGCGAGCAGTGTCTCCTGCTCGGCGGGACAGCACGCCCGTCGCTCCAATGGCCCGCTGCCACCTTTACCGGTTCGGCGGCGGGCTATCGAATGGCGCCTCTCACAAAGCGGATTATCCTACGAGGACCCGGTGAAGGTCGCGACCGGCAAAGCCAGCATGCGCTCCAGCATCTACGCCAAGCGCATCACCATCGAGACGGGGCTCGAATGGCGGCTGCGCCGCCTGCGCAACAACACCGCGCGCCAGCTTGTGATTCTGGGCCGCAAGATAAGCCGCCGCGAAGAATTGCCGGCGCCGAGCGCGGCGTAAAGCGGAGATCCCAAGCGCGGATAGGCTGGCGGGACAGCCCCCTCTGCCCTGCCGGGCACCTCCCCCGCAAGGGGGAGATTGGCTGTACCCATCGCTTCGCCCTATCTTCAGACTCCAACAAGGATGACGACCATGACCCGCATCCGGGCGATGACGAGAAACGACCTGGCCGATGTGTCGCGGCTGCTCGGCCAATCGTGGCGGCGGACCTATGCGCCGATCATGGGCGACGAGACCGTGGCCAGGCTCTCCGACGAAAGGCACGCGCCGGAAAGGCTCGCGGCCGAGCTCGACGACGAGGACAAGATGTCCTTCGTCGCCGAGCGCGCCGATGGCTCGATTGCCGGTTATGCGATGGCGGCAATGGACGGAAAAGGCGATGTGATGCTGCAGCGGCTCCACATCGAGCCGCAGGCCTTCGGCAGCGGTCTTGCGGTCGACCTTCTGCATGCGGTGCTTGCCGCGCATGCCGGCATCCCCAGCATCGCGCTGGAGGTGATAGAAGGCAACGACCGCGCGATCGCCTTCTACCGCAAGCACGGCTTCGAAGTGGTCGAACGCCGGGAAGCGGCCCACGGCGTCGGCGGTCACGCCTCGCTGATCATGCGCCGGATGCTGCCGATGGCGTAGAGCTTATAAAGTTGATGAAAGCACCCCTTGCTGAGCTGCCGGGCATTGCCTGCCTATGCGGTGGTGCTTGCGACGCAGCTGCCACGCTTGGGACAACAACTATCGGCTTTTTTTGGCGGCCGTCGGCGGCAATGCCGATCGCGTCACAGCCAGGCGGCGCTCCGCCAGATTCGAGACGGTCCAGGTGGTTTCGTCAGAGCTCCGAGGGAGTGCAACCAGCCGGAACCACCCGCCCGCCTTGTGTCCTTTCCAAGACGCATGGACGATACGAGTCTGTGCCCCGCCCAGCTTTGATCCGGATCAAGCGAATGTGCCGGCTGGACGTCCCGCCTTAGGCCCCTATATTCGCGAGCGCTGATTTTCCTTCGGAGCAAGACGCATGAGCCTCGGCAAACAGAAACTCGGCAGCCAGGGACTCGAAGTCTCTGCCATCGGCCTCGGCTGCATGGGGATGAGCCAGGCCTATGGCCCGGCCGACGAGGCGGAGTCGATCGCGACGATCCACCGGGCGATCGAGCTCGGCTGCACCTTTCTCGACACGGCCGAGGTCTACGGCCCCTTCGCCAATGAGGAGCTGCTTGGACGCGCGCTGCAAGGCCGGCGCGATCAGGTGACGATCGCGACGAAGTTCGGCTTCCGCATCGCCGACGGCAAGCAGGCCGGGCTCGACAGCCGGCCCGAGCATATACGCGAGGTGGTCGACGCTTCGCTCTCGCGACTTGCCACCGACCGCATCGACCTCCTCTACCAGCACCGCGTCGACCCCGCTGTGCCGATGGAGGATGTCGCGGGCGCGGTCGGCGAACTGGTGGCGCAGGGCAAGGTGCGCTTCTTCGGCCTGTCGGAGGCGGGCATTGCCAACATCCGCCGCGCGCATGCCGCGCATCCGGTCTCGGCGCTGCAGAGCGAGTATTCGCTGTGGGAGCGCAACCTCGAGCCCGAGATCATCCCGGCGCTGAAGGAGCTCGGCATCGGCCTGGTGCCGTTCGCTCCGCTCGGCCGCGGCTTCCTCGCCGGCGACGTCAGGCGCGCGGAGGAGTATCCCGAAGGCGATTTCCGCCGCGGCGATCCGCGCTACCAGGGCGAGAATTTCGACCTGAATGTCGCGGCGGCCGCCACGGTGCGCGACATCGCCGCGGCGAAGGGCGTCAAGCCCGGCCAGATCGCGATCGCTTGGCTGCTCGCCAAGGGCCCGGATTTCGGCATCGACATCGTGCCAATCCCCGGCACCAAGCGCCGGATCTATCTGGAGGAGAACGTCGCGGCGGCCGATATCGCGCTCGACGCCACCGAGATGCTGGGGCTCGACATGGCACTGACGCCCGACAAGGTGTCAGGGCCGCGCTACAACGAGCGGACGATGTCTCTGGTGGACCGGTAGAAGCTGGCTAATCTCCCTCGGGAGGATTGGGCAACGGCCCTATTTTTTCTTGCAGTCCGACATCGCCTCCATCGCCTTCCTCGCCTCACCCTCGCTGGCGTATTTCTTCTTGCCGAGATCGACGACAAGCGTGCCGTCGGGCTTCTTCGGCACGATCTCGCACTGCTTCGACACGGCGTCTCTGGCGACCCAGTATTGCTCGGCTGCCATGACCGGTAGGCTCATGATGCCGGTGGCGAGGATTGCGGCGAGGATGGTGCGAACCATTGCGGACCTCCATGGCTCTGGTTGGAACGCAACGCGAAACAGGCGGGCGCCGATTGGGCGACGCACGACACGCTGCCTTTGGAAAACGCCCTGTCCGCCGCTGTGTTCCGGCGGCTCAGGCGTGCGAATGCGGATCGATGCTGTAAGGATGCACAGGATAATCCGGGCCGATCGTCTCGCTGACGCGTCCCATCCAAGCATCGACAGCGGGATAGTCGGCGAGCGAGAAACCGCAGTCCTCGGCTCGGTGGCTGTAGGCGTAGACGGCGATGTCGGCGATGGTGAGCGCGTTGCCGACCAGGAATTGCGTGTCGGCCAGGCTGCGCTCCAGCGCGCCAAGCGCGCGCACGCCCGCCTCGCGCTTGCCGGCAACCATCGCCTGGTTACGCTCCAGCCGACCGGTCAGCGTCCAGTAGCGCAACGAGCCGATGACCGGCTCGATATGGTACTGCTCGAAGAACAGCCATTGCATCACCTTGGCGCGGGCAAAGCGGTCCGACGGAAGGTAGGGTGTGCCCTCGGCGAGATAGGCGAGGATCGCGTTCGACTCGGCGATCGCCTCGCCATTGTCCAGCCCGAGCACCGGAACTGCGCCTGCCGGGTTGAGCTTCAGGAACGTCTCGGTGCGGCACTCGCCCTCGAAGATCGAGATGATGCGGGTGTCGTAGGCGATGCTGAGCAGCCCGAGCAGGACGCGAACCTTCCAGGCATTTTGCGACGGGAGATAATCGTAGAGCGTGAGCATGGAGTGCATTCCTCGCTGGTGGATTGGCTTGCCATGCGGCGAATGACGGCGCCACCCGATTCAGGCGGGGCGCAGATCAACGCAGAAAGGTCTGCGCCGTGACGGAACTCGGCCTATCATGGTGGCCGCGTGAACCCTCACCGTCTCGCAATATCCTTCGCCACCGCCTGCGCCTCGATGCCGATTTCGCGCAACAGGCCGGTGACCGGATTGTAGAAGCCGATGAGATAAACGCCGAGTTCCGTCGCGCGGGCGTTCACGCCGCTCTTGTCCGGCCTGAGCTGCGCCGGCAGGAAGCCGTCATAGGCCGGGCGGTAGCCGGTGGCGAAAATAGCCGCGTCGAATTTCTTCTCCACCCCGTCGGCGAATTTCACACCGTCCCGGGTGAAGCCTGCGATATCCGGTGCGATGCCGATCCGGCCGGCCTTGATCGCCGCCACCGTGCCGACGTCGATCACCGGAATGCGGCCGGCTTCGATCCCCTGCATGATGCCCTGCCGCGGCCGCACGATGCCGTATCTCTCCAGCCTGCCCAGCGCCAGATCGAGGATCTTTGGGAACACCCAGTCGTTCAGCGCCTGCGGCATCGGCCGACTGGCGATCCCCACCATCTGGATCGGCACGCCGAACAGCTGGCGTGGCACGATGTGGACGCCCTTCCGCACCGAGATTGTGGGCCTGGCACCGCTTTCAGCCAGGTCGAGCGCGATCTCCGCGCCCGTATTGCCCATGCCGACGACCAGCACGTCCTTGCCGACATAAGGCGCGGCCTCGGTATAGGCGGCGCTGTGCAGCACCTTGCCCTTGAAGGCTTCGATGCCCGGGAAGTTTGGTGTGATCGGCTCGGCATTGTTGCCGGTGGCCACCACCACTTTGCGGGCATTGAACAGCCCGGCATCGGTCTGGACCAGCAGACGCTCGCCTTCACGGCTGACCGATTTGACGGTGACGCCGAAGCGCGGCCTGAGCCCGAAACGCCCTGCATAGGCATCGAGATAAGCGACCACCTTCTCGCGCGGCACGTAGCGCGGGTGGCTTTTCGGGAACGGCACGAAGGGCAGCGACGAGAAGGATTTCACCGTGTGCAGGTGCAGCCGCCGGTAATGCCGCCGCCAGGCGGGCGCCACCTCATTGGCCCTTTCAAGGATGATGAAGTCCTGCCCCGCCTGTTTGAGGCAGGCAGCAACGGCGAGCCCGGCAGGACCGGCGCCGACGATGACGACATTGGTATCCAAATGGCTTTCCTCCCGCCAAAGCGGCAAAAACTATGACAGGAGGAGTTCGAGGGGCAAGTAGGGAGAAGCACCTACAGGCAGCCGCCCTACTCCATCGCGCCCGGCGCCTCGGGCTCATCCTCGGGCGGTTCGAGGATCTCGATCAGTTTCGCCACACGGGCGCCGGGCATGGCGCGGCCTTCATTGACCAGCGCCTCGTCGGCGCCGATCCAGGCGAAGGCCTCGCGCAATTCCTCGAGGCTGGCGCCGGTGAGCGCGATATCGGCGATGACGGCCTCGTCGACCGGTCCAAGCACGGAAATGATCTCGTTGCGGGTCATCTGGTCCTTCCCCATGGGGCGGTTGCCCAGGAAAACGATCGACCGGTGAAGCCGGTTCCGAAAATCCGCGGGCCGGCTTCTACCAAACGAGGCCCAATGCTATGGCTCGCCCATGAAGCCCGCCCTCCTCCTCGCCGCCCTGCTTTCGTCCACGCCGGCGCTCGCCGATTGGAAACCTATCGAGAAAATCGAGACTTATGCCGTCTCGGGCGAAAGCGCGGAGCAGCTCTATCTCTCGATCGGCAAGAAAGGCCCGGTGATCGGCAAGGATTCGGCCGGCAACGAACGGCGTGTCATCGCGCACACTTTCTTCAAGCTGACCTGGCAGCGCGACTACCAGCCGCAAGGTGGCGCCTGCGTGCTGAGGACAGCGCGGCCGAAGCTGATCATCACCTATACGCTGCCCAAGCCGGCGCGGAAACTTGGCTCAGCCTTGCAAACGCGCTGGGACGCCTTCGCCGCCGGGCTGATCGCGCATGAGAAGGTGCATGGCGCCGGCATCATCGACATGGTGGACAAGATCGTCGCCTTCAGCACCGGCCTCACAGCCCAGAACGATCCCGGCTGCAAGAAGGTCCGGGCGGAGCTGACAGCCTATCTCGACCAACTCTCGAAGGCGCAGCGCCAGGGCAGCCGCGATTTCGACAGGATCGAGTTCGGGCAGGACGGCAACATGCTGAAGCTGATCGCGGCGTTTCTGGGCGGAGGCTGAGAACGAAGGCAAGAGCGGCAGCGACAGCCCCACTCCCTGCGCCATGGCGGAAGTAATGCGCGCGTCCTGGATGGATAACGACCAATCCCGTTGGCGATGTAAATCAGCAGGATTCGGCTTTTCTCGGACACGCTGAAATCTATTACATTAACGATGCCTAATATCCATCGGTGGCGTTTGAAGATCAATCGGCCGCCCTCCGGCGACTGGCTGGATCCACTTCGCTTCAGCGCAGCCTTCGCTCAAACTGTCTTCAACGATGGTAGTAAGCAAGGCGCGCCGCCGCTTTACAGGTGGATGTGGTAGCGCTACCGTTTCACAGTCGCGTGACCGGGGGAGTAGGGCAAACGTCGCCGACGCCAGTGGTGGGTGCTTGCCGGCACCCGTTTCAGCCACACCTTGATTGGAACGGCTCCCCGCGAGATTCGCAGGGACCATCGGGAGGAGTTCGATGGCGTCTGTCGCGATTGGCGATGTCTACAAATCGTTCGGGGCCACCCAGATCCTGCATGGCGTCAGCGTCGACATAGACGACGGCGAGTTCGTCACGCTGGTGGGGCCCTCAGGCTGCGGAAAATCGACCCTTCTCAGGATGGTTGCAGGCCTGGAAAAAATCTCGCGCGGCCATATCTCGATCGGCAGCCGTATCGTCAACGACGTTGCGCCGAAGGAGCGCGACGTCGCCATGGTCTTCCAGAACTACGCGCTCTATCCGCATATGACGGTTGCCGAGAACATGGCGTTCTCGCTCATGCTCAAGGGTGTCCCGAAGGCTGAAAGCGATGCCGGGGTGAAACGGGCGGCCGAAATCCTCGGGCTGGTGCCGCTTCTGTCGCGCTATCCCCGCCAGCTTTCGGGCGGCCAGCGCCAGCGCGTCGCCATGGGCCGGGCAATCGTGCGCAATCCGCAGGTGTTCCTGTTCGACGAGCCGCTCAGCAATCTCGACGCCAAGCTGAGGGTGCAGATGCGGGCCGAAATCAAGGAACTGCACCAGCGGCTGAAGACCACGACGGTCTATGTCACCCACGACCAGATCGAGGCCATGACCATGGCGGACAAGATCGTGGTCATGCATGACGGCCTCGTCGAGCAGATCGGACCGCCGCTCGAGCTCTACGACCGGCCAAACAACCTGTTCGTGGCAAGCTTTATCGGCTCGCCCGCCATGAACCTGCTCAAGGGCGCATTCGCCAATGATGGCCCACCGTCGTTCAGGGGTGCAGGAGGCATTTCCGTGCCTTTGCGGAAGCCTCCCTCCATCGGCAACGGCGAAGCCATGGTGCTCGGAGTACGACCCGAGCATCTGCGGCTGGCCGACGACGGCATTCCAGTCAAGGTGGCGGTGATCGAGCCGACCGGGTCGGAAGTGCAGATCATCAGCCGCACGGTCGGCGGGGAGGACATCGTCGCCAATTTCCGCGAGCGCCATTCCTTCGCGCCGGGAGAAACCATTCGGCTGTCGGTCGACCCCGGTCCGATCCACCTGTTCCATGGCGAGACCGGCAAGCGAATCGAGACGGCGCGATAAAACCAGGCAACGGCAGAGCAACAGGAGGAAACGAGTATGAAGTTCACCAGACGCGATGTAATCCGCACGACCGCAGCCGCGGCGGCCGGAGCCCTGGGCAGCCGCTTCGTCGGCTCGAGCGCATTCGCCCAGGAAGGCGTGACCTACAAGCCCGAGGAAGGCGCCAAGCTCAGGCTGCTGCGCTGGTCGCCCTTCGTGCAGGGCGACGAGGACCAGTGGCTGAAGAATACCAAGCGGTTCACCGAGGCGACGGGCGTGGAGGTGCGCGTCGACAAGGAAAGCTGGGAAGACATCCGTCCCAAGGCGGCGGTCGCCGCCAATGTCGGCTCCGGCCCCGACCTGATGTTCGTCTGGTTCGACGACCCGCACCAGTATCCCGACAAGCTGCTCGATGTGACGGAACTCGGTGATCATCTCGGCAAGAAGTATGGCGGCTGGTACGACGGCCCGAAACAATATGCGACGCGCGAGGGCAAGTTCATCGGCTTGCCGCTGGCCACCATCGGCAACGCCATCGTCTACCGCGAAAGCTGGGTCAAGGAGGCAGGCTTCTCCGAATTCCCAAAGGACACGGCCAGTTTCCTGGAACTTTGCAAGGCGTTGAAGGCGAAAGGCCATCCCGCCGGCTTCACCCATGGCCACGGCGTCGGCGACGGCAACAATTACGCGCATTGGCTGCTGTGGAGCCACGGCGGCCAGATGGTCGACGAAGCCGGCAAGGTAACGATCAACAGTCCGGAGACGCTGAAGGCGATCCAGTATGCGCAGGAGCTCTACAAGACCTTCATCCCCGGCACCGAAAGCTGGCTCGACGTCAACAACAACCGCGCATTCCTGGCCGGGGAAGTGAGCGTGATCGCCAACGGCATCTCGGCCTACAACACAGCAAAGATCAACAAGGACAAGGACCCGAAGCTGGCCGAGATCGCCAAGGACATCCGCACGACCAACATGCCGATCGGGCCGGTCGGCAAATCGGTCGAGCTTTTCCAGGTGACCACGGCCGTCATCTTCAACTACACGCCCTACCCCAATGCCGCCAAAGCCTATCTGCAGTTCATGTTTGAGGACCCGCAAATGTCCGACTGGATCACCTCGTCGGCAGGCTATTGCTGCCAAACGCTGAAAGCCTTCGACAACAACCCGGTTTGGAAGGCCGATCCTAACAATGCAGCCTACGCGAAAGCCTCGGCGACGCTGCGCCCCAACGGCTATGCCGGGCCGCTCGGCTATGCATCCGCTGCGACAATGGCTGACTACGTGCTGGTGGACATGTTCGCCAAGGCGGTGACGGGCCAGGCGACGCCGCAGGAAGCGATGGAGGAGGCCGAAAAACGCGCCAATCGCTACTACCGCGTCTGATCCTGGCGCAGTTTGAAGCAGGATGACCGCGCTTTGCGGCTTACTCGAGCCAAGCGCGGTCAGCCACAGTTCCACCCGCATAAGAAGGAGCCCGCGCCATGGCCGTGCCGTCCGTTGCCGTTCAGACGCGCCCGTCGATCCGTTCGAGGCTCGCCGAGAGCAGGAACGTTCTCGGCTTCGGCTTCATGCTGCCGGCGGCGGCGCTGCTCCTGGTCTTTCTCACCTATCCGCTCGGGCTCGGTGTCTGGCTCGGCTTCACCGACACGCGCATCGGCCGGCCGGGCATCTTCATCGGCGTCGAGAACTACGAATATCTGTGGAGCGACAGCGTCTTCTGGCTCTCGGTGTTCAACACGCTGCTCTACACGGTCAGCGCTTCGATCCTAAAATTCGTGCTCGGCCTCTGGCTGGCTCTCATCCTCAACGAGAAGCTGCCCTTTAAGTCATTCTTCCGCGCCGTCGTGCTGCTGCCTTGGGTGGTGCCGACGGTGCTCTCGGCCATTGCCTTCTGGTGGATCTATGACTCGCAGTTTTCGATCCTGTCCTGGGCGTTGCAGCAGATGGGCCTGATCGACCACCGCATCAATTTTCTCGGTGACCCGACCAATGCGCGCGCCTCGGTCATCGCGGCCAATGTGTGGCGCGGCATTCCCTTTGTCGCCATCACGCTGCTTGCCGGTCTGCAGACCATTCCGCAATCGCTCTACGAGGCCGCTACGCTCGACGGCGCCAGCCGCTGGCAGCTGTTCCGCTACGTGACCCTGCCGTTGCTGACGCCGATCATAGCCATCACCATGACATTTTCGGTCCTGTTCACCTTCACCGATTTCCAGCTGATCTATGTCCTGACCCGTGGCGGGCCGGTGAACGCCACGCATCTGATGGCGACATTGTCCTTCCAGCGCGGTATTGCGGGCGGCCAACTGGGCGAAGGCGCGGCAATCGCGGTTGCCATGATTCCCTTCCTGCTGGCCGCGATCCTGTTCAGCTATTTCGGACTGCAACGGCGCAGATGGCAGCAAGGCGGCGGAGACTGACATGGCCGCGACCAAGGAAGTCGAGCGCCTGGACACCGACGAAGGCGGCATGGGCTACCTGCAAAGCCTGCCGCGGCGGGTGGTGACGGTCTATCTGCCGCTGCTGGTGTTTCTGATCGTCCTCCTGTTTCCGTTCTACTGGATGACGATCACGGCGGTTAAGCCCAATATCGAGATGACCGACTATGTGAACTACAATCCGTTCTGGGTCGTGCATCCCACGCTGGAGCACATCCGCTACCTGCTCTTCGAGACCTCCTATCCAGGTTGGTTGCTCAACACGATCATCATTTCGACCGCCGCGACTTTCCTGTCGCTGGCGGCTGCCGTGCTTGCCGCCTATGCGATCGAGCGGCTGAGGTTTTCGGGGGCACGGCAGGTTGGCCTCGCCGTCTTCCTCGCCTATCTCGTGCCGCCCTCTATCCTGTTCATTCCGCTGTCGGTGATGGTGTTCAATCTCGGTCTTTACGACACGCCGTTCGCGCTGATCCTCACCTATCCGACCTTCCTCATCCCGTTCTGCACCTGGCTTCTGATGGGCTACTTCCGCTCGATCCCCTTCGAGTTGGAGGAATGCGCGCTCATCGACGGCGCAAGCCGCTGGCAGATCCTCACCAAGATCGTGCTGCCGCTGTCGGTGCCCGGCCTGATCTCGGCCGGCATCTTCGCTTTCACCTTGTCTTGGAATGAGTTCATCTATGCGCTGACCTTCATCCAGTCTTCGGAGAAGAAGACGGTGCCGGTCGGCGTGCTCACCGAACTCGTTCGCTCCGACGTCTATGAATGGGGCGCGCTCATGGCCGGCGCGCTGATCGGGTCGCTGCCGGTGGTGGTGCTCTATTCCTTCTTCGTCGAGCACTATGTTTCATCGATGACGGGCGCGGTGAAGGAATAGAAGCGCACCAACGCCAGGCACCTGGCGTCGGGCTAGTGACCGGGCTAGCAGAGCGGCACCAACTTCGCCGCCTCGCGGATGGCTCGCGCGGCGCCCGGACTGCTCACCGGATAGCCAGAGATGAAGCCCTCGACCGAGAAGCCGGGGAACTCGGTGCGCAGACGGTCCGCGATGGCTGCGGCCTCGCGACCTTCGCCTAGTGTTGCGTGGGCAAGCATCAGGAAGATCAGCACGTGCGGCGAATCCGGCGTGCTCCGTCGCAGCGCGGCTATGGCTTCCCGGTGCCTGCCGGCCGTGAACAGGACGCGCCCCTGCATGCCGAAATACCAGGGCGGGGCAAGCGGGTTGAGTCGCATGGCGCGCTCGATGAGCGGGATGGCTTCCGCCGGATCGCCGGCGACCAGCGCCTTGCTGCCGGCAAGCAGCGCCAGCGTGTCGGCATGATTGGAACCGCATTCGAAGGCGCGCCGGTGCGCCCTTTCAGCTGCCTCCAAATCGCCCAGGCAACCCATGAGGTCGCCGAAGCAGTTGTGCGCAGTGCTATCGCTCGGATCGAGCCGCAGCGCATTCTCGGCCGCCCAGCGCCATTTGGCGATCGAGGCGCTCAGATTGTCTCCGAAGCCGTTGCATGCCTCGATCGAATAGGCGTAGGCAAGTTCGGTCCAAGCCTTGACCAGGGTCGGGTCAAGTTCGAGCGCGCGTGAAAACAGCCTGATGGCTTCCCTGTTGCCGCTGCGGCTGAAGGTGTTGTGCTGCTCGACGCCCAGCAGATAGCAGTCATAGGCGCGCAGGCTGGCCGGCGGCTTGCGAAGGATTGCATTGCGGCCGACCGTGGCGATCGCTCCGAAACAGCCGGCAAGCACGTTGATCACGCTTTCGGTCAAGCTGTCCTGCAGCGCGAAGATGTCCTCGACGGGCCGGTCGAAGCTTTCGCTCCACAGGCTGACGCCGGTTCGCGCATCGGCCAGCTCCATCGTAAGCCGCACTCGCTGGGTGTCGGCGCGCAACTGACCGGACAGAAGATAGGCCGCGCCCAGGGCCTTGCCGTCGGCAGTGAAATCGGCCGGCTTGCTGCCCAGCGCCTTCATGGTGTGGAAGGCAATGACCGGCAGATCCGCGTAGCGCGCAAGGTCGATGGTGATGTCGGATGACAGCCCGCGAGCAAAGCGGCGCCATTGCTCGTCGGCGCTCAGGCATTCGATGGGAAATATCGCAAGGACCGGCGAAGTGTCGGGCACGGTCGGCATGGCTGTGACGGCGTTGATATGCATGGCGAGCGCGACCTTGCTGCGGACGCCGAGCTTTTCGTAGATCGCGGCGAGGTGGGTGCGCACGGTGGATGGCGCGATGAACAGCGCCTCGCCGATCTCGCGATAGGTCAGGCCAGCCGCGAACCTTTCCGCCACCGCACGCTCGCGCTCGGACAAGGCCGGCACAGGCTGGCGCGCTGAAAGCGCGGCCGGTATGGACGCAGCGTCGTGATTCATCTCGATTCTCTGCCCACGGACGGCGACATTATCAACGCCCCGCCCCCCGCAAAATACTACAAATGCAGGACCCAAAACACTGCATGCAGCCGATGGATCGACTGAGCGTGGCGGTTCAGGCTCCCGGCGTGCCCTCGATGAGGGCCGTTCTTCCGAGGAGCCGACGATGAAACCCATATTGAACACGATTTCCGATTTTTATGGCGCCGTGCAGCTCGACCTCCGCGACCCGCCGGCCGGAGAAAGCTTGACGCGTCATCCCGGGGTGTTGGGCCTTTTAGCCGTGTGGCACGAACGAGCCTGCTTCCGCGAGGAGCTGGCGCTCAAGGCGCGCTATACGCCATATCTGATCGGCGATATCGGTCTGACCATGGACGAGGTGCGGGAGGAGCTCGCTAAACCGTTCTGGCGCCGATAGGCCTCAGAAACTCACCACCACCGCATCCGCGTTCCGCTTCGCCGGCCCATGAAACACCGCCTCGATGTTGTTGCCGTCCGGATCGAGCAGGAAGCAGGCATAGTATCCGGGATGGTAGCGCCGTTCGCCCGGCGCGCCATTGTCCTTGCCGCCGGCGGCGAGCCCGGCCTGGTAGAAGGCATCGACCTTGGCGCGGTCCTTCGCCTGGAAGGCGAGATGGTGACGGCCGGTGAGCACGCCTTGGGCGGAACGGCTGTCGGGGGTCGAGACGAACAGCTCGTCGGCCCAGAAATGGTCCTCAGCGCCACCGCCGATCGGGATGCCCAGCACTTCGAATAGGCTGCTGTAGAAACGCCGGCTGGCCTCGATGTCGCGCACCACCAGGTGAAGGTGATCGATGAGCCGGCCGCGATAGAGTTCCATGGAATGCTCCTGGTTGAGAGGGTAAATCTAGATGGGACGGGTGTGCGGTCAATGACGGGTACTGCCGGCTGCTGACACTTCAGCCACTCGCGGGACAGCGCCTGGGACAACGAAATCGGCCCTCAAAAAATCCGGATAAAAAATGCAACCAGATTGTAGGATCGGCTCCCGCTCCGGCGTCCTTCGGACGCACGCGGCCCGGTGGACTGGAAAAACCGTGCCGCATCAAACAGGATGCCTTACGGCATGGAGAAAACCATGAACCATTCCTATCGTTGGGTCATCGTCGCGGCCGGCGCGCTGATGACCTGCGTGGCGCTCGGCGCCATGTTTTCGCTGGCGATCTTTCTGGAGCCGATGTCGCTCGACACGAACTGGTCGCGCACCGGCATTTCCAGCGCCATGACCTTGAATTTCCTGGTGATGGGCCTCGGCGGCTTCGCCTGGGGCGCGATCTATGACCGGGTCGGCGCCAGGCCCGTGGTGCTTGCGGGCGCGGTGCTGCTTGGACTGTCGCTGGTGGTGGCGAGCCGGGCGACCTCGCTGCTGGTCTTCCAGCTCAGCTACGGCGTCATCGTCGGGCTGGCGGCCAGCGCCTTCTTCGCGCCGATGATCGCGCTCACCACCGCCTGGTTCGACACCAACCGAAGCCTTGCCGTCTCACTGGTCTCGGCCGGCATGGGCGTGGCGCCGATGACGATCTCGCCCTTCGCCCGCTGGCTGATCACGGCCTATGACTGGCGCACCGCCATGTTCGACATCGGCGTCATGGCCTGGGTGCTCTTGTTGCCCGCCGTCTTGCTGGTGCGCCAGCCACCGGCGGCGGTCGCAGCCAGCGACGGCACGCCGGCGCCCGTCACCGACGATCCCGGCATGAGCGTCGGCCAGGCGCTGCGCTCGCCGCAATTCATCGTGCTGGGCCTCACCTTCTTCGCCTGCTGCGCGGCGCATTCGGGCCCGATCTTCCACATGGTGAGCTATGCCATGTCCTGCGGTGTGGCGCCGATGGCGGCCGTGACGATCTATAGCGTCGAGGGGCTGGCCGGCCTTGGCGGGCGCGTGCTCTACGGCGTGCTCGGCGACCGGCTGGGCGTCAAGCCTGTGCTGGTCGCCGGGCTTGCTATCCAAGGCCTGGTGATCGCAGCTTATCTCACCGTCGGCCAGCTCGAGCAGTTTTACCTTCTGGCCGTCATCTTCGGCGCCACCTATGGCGGCGTGATGCCGCTTTACGCGGTGCTGGCGCGCGAATATTTCGGCCTGCGCATCATCGGCACCGTCCTCGGCGCGGCCACGATGCTCTCCAGCCTCGGCATGTCGCTCGGGCCGCTCGCCGGCGGCATGATCTACGACGCCACTGCCAGCTATCGCTGGCTGTTCATCGGCTCGGCGCTGATCGGGCTGGGCGCCGCCGGCATCGCGATTGCCTTCCCGCCGCAGCCGAGCCGGCAGAAACTGCAGATGGCTTGAAGGTGATCGGAAGCGGCCGCCCGACGAAGGCGGCCGCAGTCCCTAGTTCAACGACTGGCGGGCGGCGCGGGATGGCGCTTTTCGAGTTCTGCCGCTGTGGTCTGCCGACCTGTGTTGCGCAGGCGCTCCAGATAGACCGGCGAACCCTTGTAGCCGTCGTGATAGCAATTTATTCTTCGAGCCCGGCCTCGAGCGGGTGACTGCGGTGGCAATGACGGAAATGGACCCGGCGCAGACAGCTGCAAAAGCTCTCAATGACGAAGTTGCGGCCGACGCAAAAGCCTATCTTGACTCCGCCGTATCAACACTCACCGTGCCGGTGCCGCTCTTGATGGGCATCGGCTTTGCCGCCTATTCGCTGGCAACAAAACCGACCCCGTCGGAGGACGCAAAAGTATCCGTCGCCGGGGTCGACGTGCCGCTGGCGATCGCCGTGGTGCTTGTCATGTCGCTGAACGGCCTGTCACTGCTCCACATTGCAAGGATGGTGTCGCTGCTTCATGCCGCATGGCGGCAAAAATCGACCAGGGAGGTCGTTGCCAATGTGCTGCTGCATCACCCGAACATGCTGAACCCGTTCGCCGACGCGGCGTCTTTTCGCAACGGCGTGCCAGGCCCACTGTCCTGGTTGCTCAGTCTTGTGCCGAGATTGGCGGCAGGCGCCCTCATAGGGCTTTGTGCCATATTCCTTGTCTCGCTTGGCAACCACTGGCCCGCCGCGGCTGGTATGTGGTTCACGATCGCGGTCTTGTTCGCCATCACCATGCACGCCGCGGGCATGGCCGGTATGATCTTGATACTGCCACCACTGATCATTGACCTTAGCGGTCGGAAATCGCTGGTGCCGTTTATACTCGGGCTGGCCGTCGGCACCGCGGCGGCATGGCGGTTCGATATCGCCATCGGCACGCCGATCTAGACTTGCTTCACCGAGACGAAGCATTTCGCCCGGTCCAAGCGATATCAGCACATATCGTCGATCATCAAGGCAGTCGACATCGGACGGGTCACGGCAACTTCGCCGGTAGGATACCCACGGCGCCGCTTCCAGGCCGTCAGGGCGATCACCAGCGCGCAGCAGACAGCGTTCAGCCAGTTGATAGCCGCCAGAATCAGATCGCCGAGAATGATGCCGGCATGGAGCCCTGTCGTGGCGTTGGCGCCGGTCCACAGCAGCCAGGTCGTGTAGGAGATTGCCGAAGCGCCGTTCTCGTCGCGCGCCACGCGCAGGATCTGCGGCAGGTAGGAGACGACGCGCAGGCCGTTGAAGAAGGTGAACAGATAGAAGGACAGATCGCCAAGCGTCATTCTCGCATCTTCCGAGCCAGCCTTGACGCGTGGGATATACGGCGATCGGGCATCAGCCTGTGAGGGGCTTCACATGATCTACCGATTTCTGCGCCTGAGCCGTCCTGCTCAGCCCGTGCCCGTGCGTACCGCCTCGCGGTCGCTCTCGTCGCGCTTCACCCGCTCGTCGGAGATCAGCACCACTGGGCATGGGCTGCGCCGCAGGACGGCCGTCGTCGTCTCGCCGAAGATCAGTTCCTCGTCCTGGCGCCGTGCCACGCCCATGACGATCAACGCCACGTTGCGGCCGGCCTGGCGGGCGATGGCGTCAGCGGCGGCGGCTCTGCTGCGGATCGCCGTCTCGATCTCGACGCCGTAGCGGTCGGCAAGCGCGACGATGTCCTTCAGCACGGCTTCCCTGCGGCGGTGCGAGACGGTGTCGCGCAGCTCGTCGCGGCCGGCCCGTGCGACATAGAGCGTCTTGACGGGCGCGCCGGTGACGGCGGCGACGGCCAAAGCCAGTTCGGCGCCGCGGCGGGCAACGGCCGTGCCGTTGACCGGCACCAGTATCTTGCCCGATCGCGGGCCGAGCCGAGGCATCTGGCGGCCGGCGGTGGCCGGCTTCAACACCAGGCAGAGCGGCCCGTCGAAGGCGCCGGCGACCTCGTTCAGCCGATGCGAGAAGGCCCCCTTGGAAGTGACGGCGCGGCCGAGCCCGACGAGCAGCATGCCGTAGCCCTTGCGCGCCTCCTTGATGACAGCTTCGGCCGAGAGCTCCTCATGCTGGCGGCGGGTGACCGGGGCCTCGCGCACCGGCGTCTCGTCGCCTTGCTTCGCCGCCTCACGGCTGTCTTCGGCGCCTTTCTCGATTTCCTCCAGATGCAACCCTTCGGTCGGTTCGGCATCGGTCTCGCCGCTCGAATGCAGCACCGTCGTCGGCTTGCCGGCGCCGATGACGCCGGCGAGATAGGCGGCGAAGCGTCCGACGATACCCTCGTCGACCACAACCAGCAGCCGCTCCAGATTGGCGACGAATCCGCGCTGGTCGATCTCCTCGCGCTCCAGTCTTTTCTGCTCGCCCTCGCCCATCGGCAGGCGGCGCAGCGCCCAGCGCAATGTCGGCGGCATGGCCAAGGTGGTGATGACCGCCATGGTGACGATCATGGTGAAGAGGTTGTGCGACAGCACGCCCATCGACAGGCCGATCGAGGCGACAATGACCTCCGTGGAACCGCGCGCGTTCATGCCGCAGCCCACCGCGACGCCCTCGGCGCGGCTCATGCCGGCGACCTCGGCGCCGATAAAGGCGCCGAGAAACTTGCCGATGCTGGCGATGATGACCAGCGCCACCGTCAGCAGCGCAAGCTGAGGATCGAGAAGCACAGTGAGGTCTGCGGATAGTCCGGCGACGCCGAAAAACACCGGCATAAAAAGGGCGGTGATGATGCCACGCAGCTGCCCTTCGATGTGGCGCGACAGGATTGGCGACTCGCCGACCAAGATGCCTGCGACGAAGGCGCCGAGCACGGTGTGCACGCCGATCAGATCGGTGATTAAGGCCATGGCGCCCATGATGGCGAGGATGACGGTGACGACCGCATATTCGGAGCGGAAAGTGTCGTTGGTCCAGCGGATGGCGTCGAAGACGATGCGGCGCCCGAGCGTGAAGGAAAACGCCATGAAGAGGGCGACGCCGGCAACCGTGAAGGCCAGGTTGCCGATCTGGATCCGCCCCTGGGTGGCGATGCCGATGGTGATGGCGATGATCACCCAGCCGATCGTGTCCTCGATGATGGCCGACGAGACGATGATCTGGCCGAGGTCGCGGCGCATGAAGTTCATATCGCGCACCACCATGGCGACGATCTTGACCGAGGAGATGGAGAGCGCGGTGCCGAGGAACAGCCCGGCGACGATGCGTTCGCTGCCTGCGGCAAGCAGCGTGGCCGGCATGAACTGGGCGGCGACGAAGCCGAGCGCGAAAGGCACCGCCACGCCGGCGGCCGAAATGGAAAAACAGGCGCGGCCGACGCGGCGCACGAGCCGCAGATCCGTTTCCATGCCGGTGAGCAGGAGCAGCATCAACACGCCCAGCTGGGCGATGGCGTTGATCATCGACTTTTGCGAGGCGTCACCGGCAAAGACCAGCCGCTCGGCCGCCGGCCAGACCCAGCCAAGCAGCGAAGGCCCAAGCAGGATGCCGCCGATCAGCTGTCCCATCACCGCCGGCTGGCCCAGTATTTCCAGAACCTCGCCGATGCCGCGACCGACGACAAGGAGCAGGATGAGTTCGGCGACGAAAATGCCTTCCGAGGACATGCCGGTCTTCTCGGCGGCGAAGGCGACGACGGGCATCAGCAGAAGTGCAGCGGCGGCTAACACGACCGACCGGCGCCGATTGAGTATTTTGGACAAGCTGTCTCCCCTCGATTTCGCGTCATAACGGTTTGGCCGGTGGTTCGGTTGCACGGCGTCGGAGCTGCCAATCTTCCCGTCGTGGGAAAGATGTCCGGCGGGACAGAGGGAGGCGCGAAGGAACGCGGCTTCACAGCCAGAAGCGTTAACATCTGCAGGTCCGACATCGGACATGCAGCAAGAGAGACGGGCAGAAGTTGGTGCTTTACGGCGCCCCCTCTGCCCTGCCGGGCATCTCCCCCACAGGGACCCATGGGGGGAAGATCCGCAGTTCCGGCGCCGTTTCCTACAATTCTAATCAAATGCCACCGCGGATTTTTGCTTCCCGGTAAAGCGACTCGGCGATGTTCGCGCCGTGGCGGGCAATAAGGAGAAGCTAATGAAAAGCGACTTTGCCGCCGCCCACCTGCACCTCGACCGGGCTTGCCATTACCTGCGCGGCGACGATGAAACGAGCCGCGCGGCGCTTGCGGCGCTCGACCTTGTGATCGAGGCAGTGGCGGCAGCCCAGCATGCCAGGCCGATGGCCGATGTGCTGCTCTTTCCACGGCGCGCGAACGGTGGTGTCCCCCGCTTGCAACCTGACTTATCCGCCTGAAAAGGCGGGAACATTCCGGCCGGCCGCACGTTGAAGCGACAGGGGTGTGGCCGGTCGATGTCAAGGCGAGGACCGGCCATGGCGGCGGGAGGCGCCCGGCAGAATGGCCCAGACGAATGCCGCAAAATCCACAGATGCAGCTGTGGCAAGGCCGACAGAGACGGCTGCGCCGGCAAGATCCACCGAGAAGGCCGCGCCGCCGCGCGCTTCCGACACGCTGGCGCTGAAGCTCAGCTCTCCTGAATTCACCACGACGCTGTCGCATTTCCATCGCGCCGAGATCGCGCGCATGGCCGGCTGGCGCGACCGACTCGACCGCACCAGCAACTGGGCGATCACGGTGGTGGCGGCGATGCTGTCGGTATCGCTGTCGACGCCCAGCGCGCATCATGGCGTCCTTTTGTTCGCCATGCTCCTGATCACGCTGCTGTTGTGGATCGAGGCGAGGCGCTACCGCTTCTTCGACGTCTACCGCGCCCGTGTGCGGCAATTCGAGCGCTACTACTTCGCGCAGATCTTTTCGCCGCAGCCGGACTATGCTTCCAACTGGCTCGCGATCCTCGGCGAAGGCCTGCGCTCGCCGCGTTTCCTGATCACGCAGCGCGCGGCGCTGATCCGCCGGCTGCGCCGCAACTACATCTTCATGTACACGATCCTGCTGCTTGCCTGGATCCTGAAGATCACCACGCCGAGCCTGTCGCGCGAAGGCTCTCCCATCGGCTTCGGCGCCTCGCTCGTCGACACGTTCCGGGTGGCGACGCTCGGCCCAATCCCCGGCGTCGTCGTCGTGTGCGGCGTGGCCGGCTGCTACCTCGCGCTGCTCGCCGCGGCGTTCCTGGTCCGCGCCGATGACGGCGAGCTGTCCTTCGGCGACGTGCATGTGTGAGGGAGGGGAGTAGTGAGTAGTGAGTAGTGAGTAATGAGAAAGTTAGCGATGGGAGTTCGCGGAGTCTACGCGGCCTGATATTCTTGACGTACTCCCTACTCCCCTATTCCCTTCACTGCAGCGACAGCGCCGTCCGAAACTCCCGGGTCGAGTTGCGGCTGGGATAAGGCTCTTCCGGCACGGGAACGCCTAGATGGGCGCAAAGCGGGGCCCAGCCGTCGCCGAGCTTGTGGACCAGCAGACGTTCGGCCGGCACGGTATTCAGCACCGCCTCGACATTGTCCCGATAGATCGCGATCGCGTGGGCGCGATCCTGCGGGCGGCCGTCAAAAGCCTGTTTCGAAATGAGCGAGATGCCGAGCGACTCCTGGTCCGTGCTGCCGACGATCGCCGGCAGGATGGTTTTTTCGAAACTCTCCCACCAGCTTTCAGGCGAGCGCCAGGTCAGGATGACGCGCGCCTGCGGATAGATTTCGATCAGCTCGCGCCAGTAATGCGCCGAGGGCCAGTCGACGCAGGATTTATAACCAGCAAAGAGCTTGTCCCAGTCGGGCGCGGCGCCCTTGGCCAGCGCCCGCCAGAGCAGCTTCTGCTCCTCATGCGCCATCACCTCCGACATATGATGGCAAGGGCCGAAACCCAGCATGGTCAGCGCCTCGCGCATCGAATCCGTCCCGGTCCGGCCGAAGCCGGTTCCAATCACCTTGAGCGACATTTCCCCTCCTCCTTCGTTGCGATCAATCTCCCTGGACCACGAGCCGCAGGCGGTTGCCTTCCGGATCGGCGGTCGAGATCACGCGACCGTCCCTTTTCACCGGTATGTCGGCCGCTTCGAGCCTGCGCTCCACGGCGGCGAGCTCCTGCGCCGAGCCAAGCTCGATGGTGAAATGGTCGAGGCCGGCCGCACCCGGCGGCGGCTCGCGCAGCTCGTCGCGCGCCCAGATGTTGAAGGCCACCATATGGGCGCGGCGCGCCGTGCCGCAGTCGAACATGCCGAAAGTCCGGGACTGGATATGCGGCCGGAAGCCGAGCACCCCGAGATAGAATTTCATCAGCATCTCGGGCGCGCGGGCGCGCAAATGGATGTGGCCGATAAAGGCTTCCTGCGCCATCTTCGGCTCGATATGGCCGGAATTGCCGAGGTCGCGCAGCAGGCCCGACAGGTCCAGCGGCTCGAGCCCCGAATGCGCGCTGCCGTCGGTGGCAATCAGCGTCACGCGGCCATTGGGCGACACTTCACGGCGCAGCAAGCGCTGCGGCGTGTCGAAGCAGATCTCGATGCCGTTACCGGAGGGGTCGGAGACATAGAGCGATTCCGAAACCAGGTGATCCTGGGCGCTGAACCGTAGGCCAGATGCCTTGAGGCGGGCGGCCATATGCGCGAGATCGCGGCGGCTGGTAATATGGATGGCGACGTGGAAGAGATCGCGCGCCTTCTGCGGCAGCGGTGCCTCCGCGCCGGCATGGAGCACGATCAGCGTCCGGCCGCCGGCGCCAAGCTCCGCCATGGTGGTGTCCTCGCCAAGCAGCGCCAACCCAAGCGCGTCGCGCCAGACATTCAAGGCCGCCGGCACGTCGGTCACCTTGAGATGGACCGGCCCGAGACGGGTCACCGGAGACAGCAATCCATCATCCATCGTCGTCTGTCCGATTGCGGCCAATGACATATTAGCTATGAATGAATTGCCTGTCGCGCTCCAAGTTCGGGTTGACCCCTTCCCGGCGGGCGGCGACTATTGCGACGGTCGGTTTTCTGGAATTGGTTCAGCAGGAGGAGATCGCATGGACGAGACCGAACAGTGGCGCAATATGGCGAGCGCGCCGCGGGACGGCAGCCGCATCCTGGTGACGGTGCGTTCCTCCGAGCAGGGACCGGCCGAGGTCGACATGGCCTACTGGTCGCGCGCCGACCAGTTCGGCGAGGAAGGCTGGCGCGCGTCGGACTCCTCGCCCGGCCGCATCGTCGAATATGCAGAACCGGAACTCAGATGCTGGATGCCGCTGCCGACCGCAGGACGCGGGACGATGCCCAGCCCGTGGGAGGGAGATGACGTGCCGCTGGTGGACGGAGAGGGAATTTAAGCGCCTCCTCCACAAGGGAAGGAACGGGAGCCTAATCCTCAGAACAAGAACGCCGCCGTGGCCGGATCGGGTCCCGTCCGGCCGTCGACCGAATCCAGACCGTGAACGGTCTGCATGTCGTCCTCGTCCAGCTCGAAGCCGAAGATGTCGAAATTGCCGGCGATGCGCTCCCGGTGGATCGACTTCGGAATGACGACCAGCCCCTCCTGCAGGTGCCAGCGGATGATGACCTGCGCCACCGACTTGCCGTGCTTCTTCGCGATCTTCTCCAGCGTCGGATCGGCCAGCAGCCGGCCGCTGCCCAGCGGGCTCCAGCTCTCGATACGGATGTTGTGCCTGGCGTGAAAATCGCGCTTGTCACGCTGCTGGAAGCGCGGATGCAATTCGATCTGGTTGACGACCGGCGTCACGCCGGTCTCGCCGATGATGCGCTCCAGATGGTCCTGGTTGAAGTTCGAGACGCCGACAGACTTGATACGGCCGGCCTTCCGCAGTTCGACCAGCGTCTTCCAGGCCTCGACATATTTGTTCTGGGGGCACCGGCCAGTGGATGAGGAACAGGTCGATCTGGTCAATGCCCAGCTTCTGCATCGTATCGTCGAAGGCGCGCAGCGCCGCGTCACGCTGATGCGCGCCGTTGCGCAGCTTGGAGGTAATGAACAGCTCGGCGCGCGGGACGCCGGCAGCACGGATCGCCTCGCCGACGCCTTCCTCGTTGCGATAACCCTCGGCGGTGTCGATCAGCCGGTAGCCGGCCTCGATGCCCCAGCGCACAACCTTGGCCGTGATCTCCGGATCGACCTGCCAGACGCCCAGCCCGATCTGCGGGATGGTGGCGCCGTCGTTCAATTTGAGCTGTTCGGGCATGGGAGGTTCCTTTTGGAAAGGAGGGTGGTGCCGACTATGTAGGCCACGGGTCGGGGAATGCCAGTCAGGGAAAGGTTGGCGAGACAGCAATCCCTCTGTCCTGCCGGACATCTCCCCACGAGGGGAGATTAGCAGCTGCGGAGGCTCAGCCCCTCGCCCCGAACCGCAGCCCATCCATCAAGAGCTTCACCAGCCGCCCCGACCGCTCGCGCCAGTCTGGCGTGTTCGGTGCCGAGTAGATGCCGCCCAGTGCATGCATCACATCGGAGGCGTCGACGTCGGCGCGGATTTTTCCCGCGGCGGCGGCGGCCTCGATCAGGCTTCGCATGGCGCCCGAGACCCGGCCGGAAGTGTCGGAGAACAGCGTCGAGTTAGTGGTGAGCAACAGGCGCAGGCTGGTGGCGAGGCCGCGCTTGGTGGCGATGTAGTCGACGAAGCGCTGCATCCAGAGCTCCAGCGCGACATCGGCAGGATGCTCACGAGCAAGCCCCTCGGCCGCGTGGCAAAGTCCTTCCACCTCCCGGCGATAGACGACCTCGACCAGATGCTCGCGGGTTGGGAAATGGCGGTAGAGCGTGCCGATGCCGACCCCTGCCCGCCTGGCGATCTCCTCCAGCGAGGCGTCGACGCCATCGGTGGCGAAAGCCTGCGCCGCCACCTCGACCAGCCTGTCGCGGTTGCGTTGCGCATCGGCGCGCAGCGGCCTTGGCGCCTGCGCGTCGCGCTTCGCTTCAGCGGTCATTTCCTGGTCAGGCACTTTTTTCTCCACCGAACGCAATATGGGGGTTGAACCATGACCGGCCAGCCCCCACGTAAATAAACGGAGGCACCTCCGTTTTAGTGGAGTGCTTTTATCATATAACCAGGGGAAGCGGTATGTCACGTAGAGAAGGACGGGAAACGCACCCTGGAGCGCGGCGATGAGGCTGCTGATCTCCTCCTTGCGGGGGAGATTAGTCTCCCCGCCGACGGCGCCTTCCTCAAACGTTGCCCTTGCCCCTCCCCTGCCAAGTCCCATTTCCATCCCTAGCGTCCAGCAATCGGAGCCCGACGCCCCATGACCAGCCAGACCATCATCGATCCTCCCGAAGACGGCCATTTCAGGAACGGTCTTGCCGCCAACGGTTCAACCCTTAGTCCCACCACGCTTTCACTCCACCTCACCATCAATGGCCAGACCCACGCGCTGGAAATCGAACCGCGCGTGACGCTGCTCGATGCGCTGCGCGAACGGCTCCACCTCACCGGCACCAAGAAAGGCTGCGACCAGGGCCAGTGCGGCGCCTGCACCGTACACGTCGACGGCGAGCGCGTGCTGGCCTGCCTGACGCTCGCGGCCCAAGTCGAAGGGCGCTCGATCACCACCATCGAGGGCCTTGCCGGCGAGGACGGCACGCTGCATGCCGTGCAGGCCGCGTTCCTCGAGCAGGACGCCTTCCAGTGCGGCTATTGCACGCCGGGACAGATCATGTCGGCGGTGGCCTGCATCCGCGAGGGCCATGCCGGCTCCGACGAGGAGATCCGCGAATACATGGCCGGCAACCTGTGTCGCTGCGGCGCCTATCCGCACATCGTCGCCGCCATTCGCCAAGCCGAACAGGAGCTGCGCTCGTGAGAGATTTTTCCTATCTACGCGCCGACAGCGTCGAGGCCGCGCGCAATGCCGCCGCTCTTCCCGGCGCCATGCTGCTTGCAGGCGGCACCACGCTCATCGACCTCGCCAAATGCGGCGTCGCCGAACCCTCGACCGTCATCGACATCAGCCACATCGAAGGGCTCAACGCCATCGATGTCACCGCCGACCGCGCCGTGATCGGCGCGCTGGCCAGGATGAGCCATGTCGCCGACCATACTTCCGTGAAGAGCTGCTTCCCGGCCGTATCGGAAGCCCTGTGGCAGGCGGCCTCGGCGCAGTTGCGCAATATGGCGACCATCGGCGGCAACCTGATGCAGCGCACGCGCTGCCCCTATTTCCGCGATCCGCAAAACTTCCCGGCCTGCAACAAGCGCGCGCCCGGCAGCGGCTGCTCGGCGATCGGCGGCGTGACGCGCGGCCATGCGGTGCTCGGCGTGAGCGAGGCCTGCATCGCCACGTATCCGGGCGATCTCGCCGTGGCACTCGTTGCCTTCGACGCCGAGGTCGATCTCGGCGGGCGCAAGCTCAAGGTCGAGGATTTCTTCCTTGCGCCAGGCGCCACCGCCGAGCAGGAGCACGACATCCGCCCCGGCGAAGTGATCACCGCAGTAGAGATCCCAGGCTCGGCCGCGGCCAGACGCTCGACCTACATCAAGGTGCGCGACCGCCAGTCCTATGAGTTCGCGGCGGCAAGCGCCGCGGTCGGACTGGAACTTGAAGGCGACGGCCGCACCATCCGCGACATCCGCGTCGCGCTTGGCGGCGTCGCGACGAAACCGTGGCGGGCGCGCGCCGTCGAAGAGGCGCTGAAAGGCAAGCCGCTCGACGAAGCCACGATCCGCAAGGCGAGCGAGCTCGCCATGGACGGCGCCGTCGACCATGGCGCCAACCACTACAAGATTGCGCTGGCGCCGCGCGTGATCGCGCGCGCCATTCTCAAATTGGGAGAGACGGCATGACCGTTCATGACATGAAACACGCCGCGTCCGACAGCGCGCGTCTCGAAGCGGTCGGCGGGCGGCTGTCGCGCGTCGACGGCCCGGCCAAGATCACGGGCGCAGCGAAATATGCCTTCGAGCAGCAGCTCGAGGGGCTGACGCATGCGGTGCTGGTCGGCGCAACGATTGCCGCCGGCAAGGTGACGGCGATCGACGCCCGCGCAGCCGAGACCGCGCCCGGCGTGCTCGCCGTGCTGACGCCCGACACCATCATGGAATTGAGGGGCGCATCGGACTGGCTCGGCAACCCGCCGTCGCAGCCGACCTACGCGCCGCTCGTGCGCGAGGTCACCTTTTCCGGCCAGCATGTCGCGGCGGTGGTGGCCGAGACATTCGAGCAGGCGGTCGCCGCCGCGGCGCTGGTCAAGGTGTGGTATGACGAGACGCCGGCCATCGTCGACCTGAGCGACGGCAAGGCGGGCGACGGCATCCCGATCGACGCCATGACCAAGGAATGGGGCGACGCTGAAGCCGCCTTCGCCGAAGCGCCTGTGCGCATCTGCGCGGCCTACAACACGCCGCGCGAATTCCAAGCCGCGATGGAGCCGCATGGGCTGATCGCGCGCTGGGAGGGCGACGAGCTGACCATCTGGGAGCCCAGCCAATGGCTCGACGGCATGGCGCGCACCTATGCCGAGTGGTTCGGCCTGCCGTTCGAGAATGTGCGGCTGGTCTCGCCCTATATCGGCGGCGGCTTCGGCTCCAAAGCGCTGGCGCTGGCGCATAGCGCGGTGGCGGCGGCTGCCGCCAGGATGCTCGACCGGCCGGTGAAGCTGGTGCTCACCCGCCCGCAGAATTTTACGTCCTATGGCGGTCGCGCGGCGACGCGTCAGACCATTGCGATCGGCGCCGACAGGGATGGCAAAATCCAGTCGATCGTGCATCGCGGCGTCAACGAGACAGCGGTCGACGGCATGTGGGTTGAGCCGCTCGGGTCGGTCACCTCGATCATGTATGCCACGCCCAACTTCTCCTCGAAGCAGAATGTCGTGCGGGTCAATACGGTGGTGCCGGGAGCAAAACGCGCGCCGGGCGAGAACCCGAGCGCCTTCGGCATCGAAAGCGCCATCGACGAGCTTGCCTATGAGCTCGGTATCGATCCGCTGGAGATGCGGCTGATCAATTATGCCGAGCAGGACCCGCATGCGAAGAAGGCGTGGTCGACACGCCAGTTGCGCGAGGCCTTTGCCGCCGGCGCGGAAGCGTTCGGCTGGGCGAAGCGCAGCAACGCGCCGCGCTCGATGCGCGACGGCCGCCAGCTCATCGGCTGGGGTGTCGCGGCCGGCACCTATCCGGTGCGGCGCGCGCATGGCGAGGCGGTGGTGAAGCTGCTTTCCGACGGTTCGGTCGAAGTCGAAAGCTCGTCCATCGACATGGGCCAAGGCACTTACACGATCCTGGCGCAGACCGCGGCCGAGACGCTTGGCGTGCCGGTGGAGCGGGTGTCGGTGAAGCTCGGCGACTCGCATTTCGCCCGCGCCGGCGTCACCGGCGGCTCGCGACTTGCCGGCGTCATGACCGGCGCCGTCCACAAGGCGGCAGGCCAGGCGCTGGACGAGCTGATCGGGCTCGCGCTTTCCGACCCGCGCTCGCCGTTCCAGAAGCTGCAGGCGAACACGCTGCAAGTGAGGGATGGCCGCATCGCCTCGCCGCGCGGCGAAGGGCCGGACCTGTCGATCGCCGACTTCATGACGGCGATCGGCCGCGACCAAATCGAAGCCAAGGGCGACACGCTGCCGGCCAGCACGACGCCGGAAGAGCGCTACAAGAACTACACCACTATAGCCATGTCGATCCCGCACACCGAGGGCGACTATTCGCGCCATTCCTGGTGCGCGCATTTCGTCGAGGTGCGCGTCGACGAGGATTTCGGCACGGTGCGCGTGTCGCGCGTGGTGTCGGCGCTGGATTCGGGCCGGCTCTACAACCCGAAGCTGGCGGAAAGCCAGTGGAAGGGGGGCATCATCATGGGCATCGGCCAGGCGCTGCTCGAGGAAGGCATCGTCGATCGTCGCCACGGCCGCATCGTCAACGGCAATTTCGCCGACTACATGCTGCCGACCAATGCCGATATCCCAGACATCCAGACCATCTCGGTCGGCATCCCCGACCCGCACTCCTCCGCCCTTGGGGGCAAGGGCGTGGGCGAACTGGCAATCGTCGGCATCGCGCCGGCGATTGCCAACGCAGTGTTCCACGCGACGGGGAAAAGGGTGCGGGATCTGCCGATCACGCTGGAGAAGCTGATCTGAGCTCGACGCCAGGGACGGCCCCCCGCCCTGGCCGGCGGCACGTGTCGCGCCGACGGGCCGAGCGCGCGTCGTCATCGTCTCGGCCCGCGCCGGCGGACGTGAATGCCTTTACGGCACGAACAAAACCTCGGCGCGAGGCCAGGGTTTTGCTCGGCCTGCCAGATCAGAACTTGTAGCTGAGGCCGACCCGCAGATCGTGCGTCTTGAGATCGATGTTCGCAACCGTGCCAGGACCGAACAGCGGCACCGAAACATCCTTTTTACCGAAGTCGGAGTAGCGATATTCGACGCGCGCGATCCACCTGTCGGTGAAAGCGTGCTCGACGCCGGCTCCAACCGTCCAGCCAAGATGGGTTTCGTCGTGGATCGGTATTGAACCGCTGGTGGCGATCACAGTCATTTCATACTTGGCCGCGGCCACGCCCGCGGTGATGTAAGGCAAGGTCCGATCGAAAGCGTAACCGGCCCGCAGCCGCGCCGAACCCGACCACTTGAGTTCGGTCTTGAGCAACGCACCGGCACCGGTGAAGGTCCCCACCCCATCCACATTGCTGTAAGCAATGTCCGCCTCGGCGCCGAGCACGAAGCGGTTCGCCATTTCCTGATCGAAGCCGATATGGATGCCGCCAATGAACCCATCCGGGTCGAGGGGCGCGTTAACGTCGGCACCCCCAGGGCCAGCGTCGGCGATGAAGAGATTGGACTTTCCGGCGACGTAGCCGAAGTGAGCGCCAGCATAGAGGCCGGACCAGTCGTAGTCGGCGGCAACGGGCAAGGTTTCATTGATGTCCGCCGCCGACGCGATGCCGACAGGCGCCAGAATGAAGGCTGTGGCGAGAAGAACCGTTTTCACTGTTTGCTACCCCAATGTTGCTTCCCCAGCCGCGAAATGCTCGGCGGCGATCCAGGTGTCGTCGAGGTTTTGCATTGTTCGCCAGCGGCGTCTTGGGCTGAGCCGCACCTGAATTGTCCTGGAGAGCGCCGCAACGCTTTCCCGGTCGGTGTGGCCATACAGCCTCAGTCGATTGCCGGTCTGGACGCAGCGATTGGGTGTGAGTCTACCTGGCGCCGCCCGGCGCCGACGAGAAATTCGGCGCGGCCAGCTCAGCGGCGGGCGCCAGCCGGATCAGTTACGAAAGGCATGCCTATGTCCGAAATCAGTTTGACGAGATCGGCTTGGCGCCTCGTGCCGGTCTTGGCGAATATCCGGTTGAGATGGGTCTTCAACGTGTTTTCACTGATGCCGAGCGACGAGGCGCTCCTGGACGCGGGCAATCCGCTGCCGATCCGCAGGAGGACCCGTGCCTCCGCGGGAGTAAGGTCGAACAGCGTCGTGAGAACGGCCTCCGGCAGCGGAGAAGAGGACGTCGTGGTCGATACGAAGACGGCAGCGCAGGCGGGCCGGAAAGCCGCTCGCGCAGTTCCTTCGGTCAGCGGCAACACATAGGCTACGGCGGGCGGTTGACCCGGCCCTGAAACGGGCAGCCCTATGCCGCGAGAGCCAAGCGAAGCATCTGCGCCGGCAGCGCTGGCTAATGCTTCCGCCAAAGCGCGGGCGACCACCGGATTCTGCGGTTGGAGCAGGCCCTTCCTGGAAAGAATGGGACCCTGCCCGGAAAACATCCGGTCGGCAGCCCCATTCGCATGGAGGATTGCTCCGTCGGCGCCGGCAAAAACGATAGGCACGGCGAGATGGTCGAGCGCTTCGCGATAGAAATTGGCGGTAATGCGGGTCTGATCGAGCAGATCTCCAATCAGGGAA
This sequence comes from Mesorhizobium sp. CA6, assembly GCF_020165035.1. Lineage (NCBI taxonomy): Bacteria > Pseudomonadati > Pseudomonadota > Alphaproteobacteria > Hyphomicrobiales > Phyllobacteriaceae > Mesorhizobium > Mesorhizobium sp. CA6. The sequence goes on from NZ_JAIUHI010000020.1 coordinate 85,669, forward strand.
GCGCGACGCAGATGCGGCGAGAGCAATGCCAGGAACCGCTGCTCTTCAACGGTTATGATACCCCTGCTGGCACGCGTGGTGCAGCCCATGAGACCAATCCGGTCCGGCGTGTGAACGAATTTGGTGATGCAAGCCTCGCGCAATCCCTGCGGTCCGGCCCAATTCTGGAAGAACGGCGTTTGCTGGAGCTCGGCCTCGCTCATATGCGACAGCGTCGCAACAGGCGTGTCGATGTCGCCAACGACCGCGGCCTTCAATCCGGGAATTTCGTCAAAGTCATAATCCTCCTGGAGCGCGCGCATTTGCACCGGATCCCAAGCTGATTGAGCCGCGAAACGGCCCTGATTGTCAGCAGTGCTGGCCAGCGCGACAGTGGTATAGGCGGCGTCAACTGCTTCGGTGACACGGGTCATCACTCCGGTCCAGCCTTCCGGATTCAAAACGCAATCATAAATTTCACCGATAATCGAATAAAGGACTTCGCTGCCCAGCCTCTCCACCACGCCCCCTGACATGCCCTGCCCCGCATGAGGGATGAGCGAAAAAAGATGAATACAGCAACAAATTGACAGCCGCCCGGCGCAAAAACGCCGATCCGTCTGGAAGGATTTCGCGACGTCATACTTTGGGGTGACGCCACGCCTGGTTGAACTCGATTAAGGGTCTAATGCGATCGGTCGAACGCCGAGCGATCAATGTCGCTTGTTATTCCCGGATTGGAAAGCATCGCGTTCGACAATTTTTGAAGCTGTAGCTTTTCGAGGTGTTCGATTGTCGCGAAAGACGGTGTTTTCATCGGCTCAGTTGCCCTCGCATCTCAATGAACGCGATCGGTTTTCCCTCTGGCAGGATATCCATGTCGCGGAGATATGGTCGGTTGAATACGGCATATCCGCAGACCTGCCTTTCGAGGCGGCGATAGAAGCCACGGCTGTCGGATCACTGGTTCTCGGCCAGATGTCCGGAACGATCAGGCATGCAACGAGGAAAGCAAGCAACATTGGCGACGACGGCAATGACGGATATCTCCTGCTGATCAATAAGGCCGACACCGTTTTGACCGGGGCGCAGGTCGGCCGCGAGTACGGCGTCGGCAAGGGAGAAGCGGTCCTGGTCACGGCATCGGAAGCACTGAAAATGGTCGGTGCCGACCGGAATGTGTGGTCGAACGTGGTGGTCCCACGCGCCGTCCTCGTACAGGCCTTCCCACAGATCGATGACAGGCTGGCGTTGAAGATCGGCGCCGAAAACGAGGCTCTCGATCTTCTCAAGCGTTATTGCCAACTTCTCGAGACCGGCCCGCCCCTCGTCTCGGCCGATCTCAGCATGCACGCAACGGACGTGATCGTCGATCTGATCGGTCTGGTGACGGGCGCGAAAGGTGAGGCTGCCGAATTGGCGGGCCTGCGCGGCCTGAGAGCGGCCAGGCTGCGGGCGGTCCTGGCCAACATCGCAGACAATTTCGCCCATCCTGGCATCTCTGCGCAGGGCGTCGCAAAGGAACTCCGTCTGTCGACGCGCTATATTCACGACATCCTCCAGGAGACGGGTATCAGCTTCTCCGAGCGTGTGCTCGAGCTGCGCTTGCAAAGCGCACATAAGATGCTCGCCCAAAGACACAATGACGGTATGCGGGTCAGCGAAATTGCGATGATGAGCGGTTTCAGCGACGTGTCCTACTTCAATCGCTGCTTCCGCCGTCGTTTCGGCTACACGCCAACAAGCGCCAGATAGAACCGGGCGTCTCCCGAATCGGTCAGGCGACGCGATTTCCGATTTACCCATTCGCTCTATCTGCTTGTATTAGCAGCATTTCTGCGACGCCAAGCGACGCCGCTTGGCTGCAAAATGCTCGGTGGTGCCAAACCATCACAGCGCGCAGAAAAGAACCGGCATCTCTTTCCAGTCCAATTCCAGTGCGGCACTGCCCAAGACAACGCCCGGGCTCCAATGACATGTCCACCTTCAGGGTGAAATGACTTGTCTGTCAGGGGATTAAATGCCGAAGAATACATTTGGAGGCCGCAAGGCGACGCCAACTTCGACCGCGCTGACGAGTTACCTCAATCCCTTACGCAATCCTCGGCACATGGCCAGTGTCAGTTCGCTCGCGCTGATGATCGCCATTGCGGGAGCGATGCAGCCGGCAGCGGCGGCGGACGCGGTCTGGAGCGGCGCAACGTCGAGCGATTGGTCCGATCCCGGCAACTGGACTCCGAATGGGGTGCCCGACGCAGCTACTTGGGTTACGCTCGGCACGCTCACGCCGAACCCCACCGTGATAAGCGGGCTTAGCGCCAACGGGCTCGGGGTTTTCGTGGGGAGGAATGCCGGTGACGTCGGTTTGCTGACAATCACCAACGGCGGAACTCTTAGTGATTCACAAGGCTCCGTTGCCAGATTCACAGGCTCTACCGGTACGGTTGTGGTGGATGGCGCGGGATCGGCCTGGCTGCATGCCGACGATTTCTATGTCGGGGCCGAAGGCACCGGGACGGTCTCCATTCTCAATGGTGGCTTGATCAGCAATGTAGGAGGCATCCTGGGCGACAGCGACGACGCCGTTGCGGTCCTGTCCGTCGACGGCGCGGGTTCGACCTGGACCAACAGCTCAACCTTGGCGGTTGCGCGTTTCGGCACCGGCACGCTCAACATTTCCAATGGCGGAACGGTCAGCGACACCGATGGGTCCATCGGCAAGGGCATTGCTTCGAACGGCACGGTCTCGATCGACGGCGCCGGCTCCACCTGGACCAACAGCGGCTCGCTGACCGTGGGCGACAACGGCATTGGCCATCTGACAATCACCAACGCCGGTTCAGCCACCACCGCGATCGGTACGATTGGTTGGCATGAAGGCTCCACCGGCACGGCGACGGTCGATGGCGCCGGTTCGACCTGGACAAACAGCTCCAAGCTGATTGTGGGCGATTTCGGTAAAGGCGCCCTGGCAATCAGCCAAGGCGGCGCCGTCAGCAACGACACGGCCTACGTCGGCAACTCGGCGGGCTCGACCGGCACGGTGTTCGTCGATGGCTCAGGCTCGAGCTGGACAAACAATTTCGACCTGTTCGTCGGCAACCAAGGCACAGGCACCTTGGCGATCTCGCATGGCGGCACGGTCAACAATGTCTCTGGGACTATTGGCGCGGAGGCAGGCTCGACCGGTATGGTGTTTGTCGACAACGCGGGCTCTACTTGGACAAACAGCGGATCGCTGACCGTCGGCGATTTGGGCACGGGCACGCTGGGGATCTCGCACGGCGCCGTCAGCAACGGCTCTGGGGTTATTGGCGCGAATGCCGGCTCGACCGGCATGGTGTTCGTCGACGGTGCCGGCTCGACCTGGACCAACAACTTGAGCCTCACTGTCGGCTATGCCGGCGCTGGCACGCTGAATGTCTCGAACGGCGCTGGGGTGACTAGCGACTCGGGCTATGTTGGCTTTTCCTTAGGTTCTGCTGGCGCTGTGACGGTAAGCGGCCTGGGCTCGACCTGGACCGCCGGCTTGGAGCTTCTGGTCGGCGGCTCCGGCACCGGTGCGCTAACGATTTCGAACGGCGGGGCGGTAAGCAGTGGCGGTGGCTTTGTGGCGTTCGGCAACGGCGTTGGCACGGCGACGGTCGACGGCGCTGGCTCGACCTGGACCACCACCGGCGACCTTGATGTCGGCGAATTCGGCACGGGCACGCTGACGATTTCGAACGGTGGCACAGTCAGTAATGACTCTGGAACTATTGGCGCGCAAGCGGGCTCGATCGGTGCGGTGACCGTGGATGGCACGGGCTCGACCTGGACAAACAGCTTGAGTCTCGCTGTCGGGTCTACTGGCGCTGGCACGCTGAACGTCTTGAACGGCGGTGGGGTGAGTGGCGACTCAGGCTATATTGGCTTTTCCTTAGGTTCTGCTGGCGCGGTAACGGTAAGCGGCGCCGGCTCGACCTGGACCGCCGGCTTGGAGCTTTTAATCGGCGGCTCCGGCACCGGAGCGCTAACGATTTCGAACGGCGGGGCGGTAAGCAGTGGCGGTGGCTTTGTGGCGTTCGGCAACGGCGTTGGCACGGC
>NZ_JAIUHI010000021.1:0-84932 GCF_020165035.1 Mesorhizobium sp. CA6
CCCCCCGCGAACAGCTCCGGGGTGAAATGCAGGCCAGCGGTAGGCGCGGCGACCGCGCCTTCCTCGCGCGCATAGATCGTCTGATAATCGGCGCGGTCGCGCTCGTCGTCCTCGCGCTTCGACGCAATGTAGGGCGGCAGCGGGATATGCCCGACGGCATGCAGCGCCTCGTCGAGAAAGGCGCCCGACAGATCGAAGCCGAGCAGCGCTTCGCCGCCCTCGCCTTTTTCAAGCACCGTGGCGTCGAGCCGGCCCAGAAAGCAGGAACTGCCGTCATGGCCGAACTGGATGCGGTCGCCGGCGGCGATGCGCTTGCCCGGCCGCATGAAGGCCAGCCAGCGGTCGGGACCGGTGCGCATGTGCAGCGTCGCCTCGACCTGCGCCGCCGCTTCGCCGCGCAGCCTGATGCCCTTCAATTGCGCCGGGATGACTTTGGTGTCGTTGAACACCAGCACGTCGCCGGCCTCGAGCAGCGACGGCAGGTCCCGGACCGTCCGGTCCTCGAAACCGGTGTCCGGCCTCACCACCAGCAGCCGAGCGCTGTCGCGCGGCTCGGCCGGCCTGAGCGCGATGCGGTCTTCGGGAAGATCGAAATCGAAGAGGTCCACTTTCATGCCTGCGGCAATAACCCGATCGCCGCGCTCTCGCCACCGTCTTGTTGCCGCGCCTTGCGAGCAATTGCCGTCGAACGAAACAGCCGACGCTCAGGTCAGCCGCACCAGCAGCGCTCCGGCCAAGAGCAGCACAGCGCCGGCGACGCGGCCAAGCGAGATTTCGCGCACCGCCACGCCAAGGAAGCCGGCGCGGTCGATCAGCATGCCGGCGATCAGCTGACCGGCGACCAGGAAGGCCATCAGCGCCGCCGCGCCGATGCGTGGCGTGAGGATCGTCGACAGCGTCACATAGAAGCCGCCGAGCATGCCGCCGGCGACGAACAGCCAGGGCGCCGGCGCCTTCCAGTCGAGCGAGATGCCCTGCAGCTTCACCACCGAAATCGAGATGATGCCAAGCACGATGGCACCGGACAGGAAGGAAAAGGCGGCGGCCGCGACCGGAAGGCCGAGGCCCTTAGCCAATTGCGAATTGATCGGCGCCTGGATGGCGATGAAGGCGCCGGACAGGATGCCGAGCAGAGACCAGACAGCGCCCATCATGGTTCCGCCTTTACTTGACGTCTGCCGCGACTTTCAGCGACACGATCTTGTCGGGATCCTGCACCGGCTCGCCGCGCTTGATCTTGTCGACATTCTCCATGCCTTCGATGACCTGGCCCCAAACCGTGTACTGGCGGTTGAGGAAGGCCGCGTCGTCGAAGCAGATGAAGAACTGCGAGTTCGCCGAGTTCGGGTTCTGGGCCCTAGCCATCGAGCAGGCGCCGCGGCCGTGATTGGCGTTGGAGAACTCGGCCTTGAGGTCCGGCTTGTCGGAGCCGCCCATGCCCGCGCGCGACGGCGCATAAGTGGGCTTGCTCGAATTGCCAAACTTGACGTCGCCGGTCTGCGCCATGAAGCCGTCGATGACGCGGTGGAACACCACGCCGTCATAGGCGCCTTCGCGCGCCAGCTCTTTAATGCGCGCAACATGGCCGGGCGCAAGCTCGGGATACATTTCGATGACGACCGGGCCCTTGGTCGTTTCCATGATGAGCGCGTTCTCGCGGTCTTTGATCTCAGCCATGTCGGAAAATCCTTTGAAAATTGAGGGAGTTACTTGCTGTCGGCGGCGATGCGAACCTTGATCATGCGGTCGGGGTCGGTGACCGTGCCGTTGTCGGGCTCGTCGCCCTTCTTGATCTTGTCGACGAGATCCATGCCGCCGACCACCTTGCCGACGATGGTGTACTGGCCGTCGAGGTTCGGCGCCGGCGCGAACATGATGAAGAATTGCGAGTTGGCCGAGTTCGGGTCCTGCGAACGGGCCATGCCGACCACGCCGCGCGCGAACTGCTCGCTCTGCGAAAACTCGGCCGGCAGGTCGGGAAGATCGGAGCCGCCGGTGCCGACGGCTTCAGGGTTGAACCCCTTCTTCATGTTGCCGAATTTGACGTCGCCGGTCTGCGCCATGAAGCCGTCGATGACGCGGTGGAAGGCGACGTTATCGTAAGCGCCGTCGCGCACCAGCTTCTTGATCTGCGCGACATGCTTGGGCGCCAGATCGGGACGCAACGCGATGGTCACGTCGCCGTTCTTGAGCGTGATGATCATGGTGTCTTCCTTGTCGGCGGCGACGGCCGGCAAGGACGCCGCGAAAAGGCCGGCAACCACGACAAGGAACGAAGCGAGCTTCTTCAGCTGCATGGGTATCTCCGGGAAAACCTATTTGGTGAACTTGGCGGCGAGCGCGCCGGCAACGGCCGCAGGCACGAACGGGCGGATATCGCCGCCCATCGACGCAATCTGGCGCACAAGTGTGGCGGTAATGGTGCGCACCGAAGGGCTGGCGGGCAGAAAAACCGTCTGCAATTCCGGCGCCATCGTCTCGTTCATGCCGGCCATCTGCATTTCGTAATCGAGGTCGGTGCCGTCGCGCAGCCCCCGGATCATGATCGAGGCGCCGTGCTTGCGGGCCGCGTCGATGACCAGCCCATCGAAGGACACGACCTTGATACGATCGCTGTCGCGACCGAATTCGGCCTTGGTTGCGGCCTCGATCAACTCAACGCGTTCCTCGAAGGAAAACAACGGCTTCTTGCCCGGATGAATGCCGATCGCCGCATAGACGGTATCGGCCACCGCCAGCGACGCTTTAAGCACATCGAGATGGCCATTGGTCAGCGGGTCGAAAGAGCCGGCGTAAAGGGCGGTGCGTTCCGTCATGGCAGGCTTCTAGCGAGCCTCTCGGACAAAGGCAAATCTCATTAGTTGCATTGCCGTGAACCTTTTCGCGCCGATGAACGACAGATGAATGCGGCAATCACGAACATTTCACGCAGCGTTCACTAGGTTGCCGCTTCAAGAGGTGAAACCAAATCCCCACCTCATCGTTGTACGCCCAGGAGAACACGCAAATGCTGATCTACATGCTTGCCACTGCAATGACCATTGTGATGCTGATCGCGACTGCATTCGGGTTGCATCAGGAAGCAGCGCGAGTGCGCGTCAAGGCCAATACCAAGCGGCTCGATGGTTTCGCCCATCGCAACGTCTACCGTCGCCACTGATCATGATCGCACCGGCCCAGAGAGGCCGGTGAAGCTTGAACCTATTCGCCTTCGCCCATGTCGTCGGTGCCGGTCTCGCTTGAAGCCACGTCTTCGGCCTCTTCGTCCGACTGCGGTTCCGAAATCCGCTCCACCGATACAACCTTCTCGCCTTCGGCCGTGTTGAAGATCGTCACGCCCTTAGTGGCCCGGCTGGCGAAGCGTATGCCGTTGACCGGCACGCGGATGACCGTGCCGCCGTCCGAAACCAGCATGATCTGATCGTCATTGCCGACCGGGAACGTCGCGACCAGCCGGCCGATCTCGGCTACCTTCGACACATCGGTGGCGCGGATACCTTTGCCGCCGCGGCCCGTCAGCCGGAAATCGTAGGACGACGAGCGCTTGCCGTAGCCATATTCGGTCACCGTGAGCACAAGCTTCTCATGCGCCTTGAGGAACTCGTAGCGCTCCTCGGAAAGCTCGGCTTCCTCGCCGATTTCCTCATTGGTGAGCGCGATCTCCTCCTCCTCGCCGGCTCCGCCGGCGGCAAGCCTGCGCTCCGCCGCGGCGCGCTTCAGATAGGCCGCGCGCTCTGCTGGCGACGCATCGACGTTCTCGATGATGGACATCGAGATGATGCGGTCGGTCTCGGCCATGGTTATGCCGCGCACGCCGACGGAATTGCGGCTCTGGAACACACGCACATCGGAGACCCGGAAACGGATGCACTGGCCGGAATTCGCGGTCAGAAGCACATCGTCATTGTCGGTGCAGGTCTCGACGCCAAGGATCTCGTCGCCCTCTTCCTCCAGCTTCATGGCGATCTTGCCGTTGCGGTTGACCTGGACGAAGTCGGACAGCTTGTTGCGGCGCACGGTGCCGCGCGTGGTCGCGAACATCACATCGAGCTCGCCCCAGCTGGTTTCGTCCTCCGGCAGCGGCATGATCGTCGTAATGCGCTCGCCCTGCTCGAGCGGCAGCATGTTGATCAGCGCCTTGCCGCGCGATTGCGGGTTTCCGATCGGCAGCCGCCAGACCTTTTCCTTGTAGACGATGCCGCGCGAGGAGAAGAACAGCACCGGCGTGTGCGTGTTGGCGACGAACAGGCGGGTGACGAAATCCTCTTCCTTGGTCGACATGCCGGAGCGGCCCTTGCCGCCGCGGCGCTGCGCTCGGTAGAGTGAAAGCGGCACGCGCTTGATGTAGCCGGAATGGCTGACGGTGACGACCATGTCCTCGCGCTGGATCAGGTCCTCGTCTTCCATATCCGAACCGCCGTCGGTCAGCTCGGTGCGGCGCGGTGTGCCGAACTCGTCGCGGACCGCGACCAGCTCGTGCTTGACGATCTGCTGGATACGCGCGCGCGATGACAAAATATCAAGGAAATCGACGATTTCAGCGCCGATCTGGTTCAATTCGTCGGCGATCTCGTCGCGGCCGAGCGCGGTCAGGCGCTGCAGGCGCAGGTCAAGAATGGCGCGCGCCTGTTCCTCGGACAGATTATAGGTGCCGTCCTCGTTGATGCGATGGCGCGGATCGTCGATCAGCTGGATCAGCGGAGCGACGTCGTGTGACGGCCAGCGCCGCTCCATCAACTGCTCGCGCGCCGTCTGCGGATCCGGCGCGGTGCGGATCAGCTTGATCACCTCGTCGATATTAGCGACCGCAATGGCCAGACCGACCAACACATGCGCCCGCTCGCGCGCCTTGCGCAGCAGATATTTCGTGCGACGGCTGACGACTTCCTCGCGGAAGCCGACAAAGGCCTTCAGCATGTCGATCAGCGTCAGCACTTCCGGCTTGCCACCGTTGAGCGCCACCATATTGGCGCCGAACGAGGTTTGCAGCGGCGTGAAACGGTAGAGCTGGTTGAGGACAACGTCGGCTACGGCGTCGCGCTTCAACTCCACGACGACGCGGTAGCCCTGGCGGTCGCTCTCGTCGCGGATGTCGGAAATGCCCTCGATGCGCTTGTCGCGCACCAGCTCGGCCATCTTCTCGATCATCGAGGCCTTGTTCACCTGATAAGGAATCTCGGTGACGACGATGGATTCGCGGTCATTGCCGCGCTGCTCGATCTCGACGCGGCCGCGCATGACGATCGAACCGCGGCCCGTCGAATAGGCATTGTAGATGCCCGAACGGCCAAGCACGATGCCGCCGGTCGGGAAATCCGGACCGGGCACGATCTCCATCAGCGCCGTCAGGTCGATCGCCGGATTGTCGATGAGAGCGATGGCGCCGTTGCAGACTTCGACGAGATTGTGCGGTGGAATGTTGGTGGCCATGCCGACGGCGATACCGCCGGAGCCGTTGACCAGAAGGTTCGGGAAACGGGCCGGCAGTACCTTGGGCTCGCTGCCGGACGCATCATAAGTATCCTGAAAATCGACGGTTTCCTTGTCGATGTCCTCCAAGAGCTCATGCGCGACCTTGGTGAGCCTGGACTCGGTGTAGCGCATCGCCGCCGGCGGATCGCCGTCGATCGAGCCGAAATTGCCCTGACCGTCGATCAGCGGCACGCGCAGCGACCAGTCCTGCGCCATGCGCACCAGCGCGTCATAGATCGAGGCATCGCCATGCGGATGGTATTTACCCATCACGTCGGCGACCGGGCGGGCCGATTTCACATATTTGCGGTTCCAGTGGTAGCCGCTCTCATGCGAGGCATAGAGGATGCGGCGATGCACCGGCTTCAGGCCGTCGCGCACGTCGGGCAGCGCACGGCTGACGATCACGCTCATGGCGTAATCGAGATAGGAGCGCTGCATCTCCTCGATGATCGAAATCGGCTCGATGCCGGTGGGGCCGCCGTCCGGCCCGCGCGGTGTCTTCTGGTCGGTCAAATCAGGTCACAATCCAGTCGGGAATCACTCACCGCTTATATAGGAAGCCTCGCCGAAACTCCAATGTCGGCCGGACTTTTCCAGAGACAATTTTGATGGCAATTTCAAATGGATATCGCTGATTGCGACGATATGGCCAAGGTCGATTTCGCTTCAGCCGGCGTTAGCGCCCTCTGGTCCGTCTGGCGCGATACGCGCCGGGAGCTTGTCCCATCTCGCGCCGGAACCGGCGGTTGAAGGTCGACAGATCGTTAAAGCCGGCATCGAAGGCGATCGTCGAGATCGCCGCGCTCGAGCTGCGCAGACGCACCGCGGCGCGGTGCAGCCTCGTCCTCAGCAGGAATTGATAGGGCGTCATGCCGGCAACCTGCCGGAACGTGCGCAGGAAGTGAAACGGGCTTGTCGCCACGCCGGCAGCGAGCTTGGCAAGCGACAATGGTCGATCGGCGTTGAGCTCGATCAGCCGCACCGCCTCGGCAACGCGTTTCTGGTCGCGGCGGCTGGGCGCCCGGCCAGCTGTGGAAGTGTCGGCCGCAGCCGTGGCGACCGCCCCGGCCATGCGCAGGCCGAGTTCCTCGAATGCGTCGCCGTCGCCCGCTTCCCGTGCCGCCTCCGCCTCGGCCAGCAGAGGCGCCAGCGCCGGCAAGGGCGGCAGGCGTGGATGGGTAAAGCCGAGCCGTTTCACATCCGGCAGGTCGGCCAGGACGCGCTCCAGATAGGCCGGCGAAAAATGGAAGGAGAGGCAGCGGTCGCCGGCGCCGTGCTCATGCCCGCATTCATAGCAGGCGCCGGGATTGCCGAGCAGGAGGGCGCCCGGCGCCAGCATCGCCGTCCCCTGGCGCGTGCGATAGCGGAACGTGCCCCTGGTCACGGCGGCGACGCAAAAGCTGCAATGCTCTTCCTCGAATGGCTTGTCGCCGGCGACGGCCGTGCACACCACGTCGGACACCTGCCAGCCATGTCCGGAAGCCAGAGTCTTCTGCGCGGTCGTCATGGCTGAAAGATAGCAATTTTTCCCAAGCGTAGAACCCTGCCATACCGCTATTGCTAGCCCTCTCCTGACAAACGAGGCAGCAACAATGACCGATCCTTTTGCCGAGGCCCTGCACAGCGACGGCCCAAAACCGGACCTTGCCGAAAAGCTGAAACTCTATGGCCGCTTCATCGGCGCATGGACGTTCGATGCCACACGCATTCTCGAGGATGGCACAAGGCTCACGGGTCGCGGCGAAGTGCATTTCGGCTGGGTTCTCGAAGGCCGCGCCGTGCAGGACGTCTGGATCTTGCCCGCGCGGAACACCGGGGTCCAGACTTCGCTCGGAGCATGGACCTTCTACGGCACCACATTGCGTGTCTACGATCCGGGCGCCGACGCCTGGCACATCTTCTGGAGCGACCCGCGCAACCAGTATTACAGCCGCCAACTCGGCCACACCGAGGACGGCACGATCGTCCAGGTCGGTACGGACGGCACCGGCGCGTCTGTGCGCTGGAGCTTTTCACGCATCACCGAAAACTCGTTTCGCTGGCTCGGCGAGCGCTCGCATGATGGCGGCGCGACCTGGCGAATGGAGGTCGAGTTTCTGGCTCGTCGCCTAAATGAACCTCGATAGCGATCGAAAAGCCGCAAGGAATTGAAAGCGATCCCTCGCGCCTGCTTTCACAGCTTCGCACACCATTTCCTTCCGCTTTCCAGCGCCACAGCTTTGCTCTACCAATTGCAAAACCTGGGCTTCGCCCGGCGGGAGGGGACCAGCGATGCCGAGTTTCGACAGCCTGTTCAACGCCTTCGTCACCATCCTGGTGACCATCGACCCGCCGGGACTGGCGCCGCTTTTCCTGGCCGTGACGCGCGGCATGAACCGTGACGAGCGCCAGCAGGTTTCGATCCGCGCCTCGGTGATCGGCTTCCTGGTCATGGCGCTGTTTGCGATTGCCGGCGCCTCGATCCTGTCGGTGTTCGGCATAACGCTGCCGGCCTTTCGCGTCGCCGGCGGCTTCCTCTTGTTCTTCATCGCCTTCGAAATGGTGTTCGAGCGCCGTCAGGACCGTAAGGAGAAGATCGGCGACGTCGCCATCACCAAGGACATGATTCACAATATCGCCGCCTTCCCGCTGGCAATCCCGCTGATCGCCGGTCCGGGCGCCATCTCGGCAACCGTGCTGCTGTCGGGCTCCTTCCAGGGTTTTGGCGCACAGGCGGCGCTGGTCGGCATCATAGCGATCTGTCTGGTGATCACCTTTCTGGTTTTCGTGCTGTCCGAGCGTATCGACCGCATCCTCGGCCAGACCGGCCGCTCGATCCTGACCCGTCTGCTCGGCGTCATCCTCGCGGCGCTAGCCGTTCAGTTCGTGGCGGACGGCATCAAGGCGCTGATGGCCGCTTGAATAAGTATCGTACTGCCTACTGCCTACTGCCTCACTTCGCCGCCGTCTCGACCACCTCGAAATCATGCGTGATGGTCGCCGTCTTGGCCATCATGGCTGAAGCCGAGCAGTATTTTTCGATCGACAGATCGATCGCGCGTTTCACCTTGTCGTGCGACAGGGCTCTCCCCTTGACGATGAAATGCATGTGGATGCGGGTGAACACCTTTGGATCGGCTTCGGCTCGGTCGGCGTCGAGCTCGACCACGCAATCCTCGACCGCCTCCCGGCCCTTCTCGAGGATGTGCACGACATCATAGGCCGAGCAGCCGCCGGTGCCGATCAGCACCAGTTCCATCGGGCTCGGTCCCGGCGTCTTGCCTTCCGGCCTGTGCGCCGCGCCCAGCACGACCTTGTGGCCGCTGCCGGACTCGCCGACGAAGGTGCGTTCCTCGACCCATTTGATGCGTGCTTTCACGTTGACCTTCCTTGAGAAATTGCCGTCCGCCAAGGCGTGTTGATATTCAGGTCAGGCCGGCCTCACCTGAATATCAACACGCCTTACTGGCCGAACACAACGGCGTGCATGATCCGGCCGGCAGCAGCGTGAAGATGCCGGCGCCGACCAGCGCGAACAGATAGAGCTTGATCATGGCGCCGCGATGCGCGGTTACCTTATGCGTGTGCGCATACCAGGCCGCCAGCGGCATGGTGACCAGCACCAGGATCGACAACAGATGGATCGGGCTGAACGGAGCGACGAGCCGGATCTGCTGGATCCAGAAACTCGATATGGCGATGACCAGCATCAACGCCACGCAGGTGTAGCCCAGCACACGATGACGCACAGTACCTTTCGGCAGCGCCAACTGGGCGCCGCCGATGGCCAAAGCGGCGAAGGCCGCGAATGCATGCCACGGAATGGGAGGCGACGCCGACAGAAGCGGTCCGAGCGACATCACGCCTTCCCCTCAGACGGCCGTTTCGAGACGCTTAGAACGGGATCTCGTCGTCCAGCTCGCGTGACGAGCCGCCGCCCCTGGAGCCGCCACTGCCGCCGCGGTTGAAGCTTTCATTCGGGCTGGACTGGCCGAAATCCGAGCCTCGGCTGTTGCCGCCACCGGAATAATTGCCGACCTGGCCGCCGCCGCCCTCGCCGCGCGCGTCGAGCATCTGCAACTCGCCTCGGAATTTCTGCAGCACGACCTCGGTGGTGTATTTGTCGGCACCGGTCTGGTCCTGCCATTTGCGGGTCTGCAGCTGACCCTCGACATAGACCTTCATGCCCTTCTTCAAATACTGCTCGGCCACCTTGGCGAGCTGGTCGTTGAAAATGACGACGTTATGCCACTCGGTCTTTTCCTTACGCTCGCCCGAGTTCTTGTCGCGCCAGCTTTCCGACGTGGCGATGCGAATGTTGACGACCGGATCACCGGAATTCAGGCGGCGGATTTCAGGATCCGCTCCGAGATTGCCGACCAGAATGACCTTGTTGACGCTACCCGCCATCTTACTTCTCCGCGCTCATCCGAAACAAATTTCAAGTCGCTCACCTTATAGCCTGCGGGTCGTCGCCGCCCGCAAAAGGCTGGCTTTTCCCACAAGGTTTTTGTTCTCTTTTCGTTCTAGTCGTAGCTGCACTTTCTGTCAAGGAATGTCAGCAAAGGCAGGGTTGGACGTGCGTTTTGATATGGCGATCAAATAGAAGCTTGCCAAATCGATAAGTATCGACTTATGCTTCTGCCATGATCGAAGCAGAGATTTTCCGCGCTCTGGCCGACCCGACGCGACGCGCAGTTTACGAGCGGCTGGCCGCTGGCGAGATCAGCGTGAGCGAGCTGCGCGCCGGCATGAGTGTGTCGCAGCCGGCGGTCTCGCAGCACCTTGCCGTGCTGCGCGGCGCCGGCCTGGTGGTCGAGCGGCGTGCCGGCCGCAACGCCTATTACCGCGCCGATCCGCAGGGGCTCGACCCGCTGCTCGGCTGGATCGAACGCTACCGCGCCTTCTGGCCGGAACGCATCGAGAAGTTGAAGACGGTTCTGAAGGGAATGGACCAATGACGGCAACCGAAAACCCGATTGTCAACGAAGCGCCGCTCAGCTTCGAATGCGACCTCCCTGAGCCGCCGGAAAAGGTCTGGCGGGCGCTGACCGAGCCGGAACTGCTCGCCGCCTGGATGATGCCGAACGACATCAAGCCGGAAGCCGGCAGCCGCTTCGCCTTTGTCGGACCGGATGCGCCGATCGAATGCGAGGTGCTCGACGCCGAGCCCGGCAGGCTGCTGCGCTATTCCTGGCGCGAAAAACCTGGTGCTGACGACGGCGGGCTTCCACCCTTCGACAGTGTCGTCACCTTCACGCTTGCCGGCACGGCCTCGGGCGGCACACATCTCAGCATCGTGCATGACGGCTTCGTGCCGGTCGCACAGCCTCTTATCGCTGTCTCCGGCGCCGGCTGCGGGCTTTCGCTCGACGCGCGCAAGAACCCGACCGCCGCCAATGCGCCCTGCATGATGCTGCGCGCGGCCTGATCAAAAAGAGGACCGAGGAAACCCGTCATGAGCATTGCCAATCTGGTGCCGATGGTCATCGAGCAATCGAGCCGCGGCGAGCGTTCCTTCGATATCTTTTCGCGGCTGCTGCGCGAGCGCATCGTCTTTATCAATGGCGAGATCAACGACAACGTCTCGGCTCTGGTTTGCGCACAGCTCCTGTCGCTGGAATCGGACCACCCCGACAAGGAGATCTCGCTTTACATCAACTCGCCGGGCGGCATGGTGACCAGCGGCTTCGCCATCTACGACACGATGCAGTACATCTCCTGCCCGGTGTCGACGGTCTGCATGGGCTTTGCCGCCTCGATGGGCTCCTTCCTGCTGATGGCCGGCGCGCCGGGGCGGCGGATCGCGCTGCCCAACACAAGGATCGTGCTGCATCAGCCGCTGGGCGGCTTTCAGGGCCAGGCCTCAGACATCCAGCGCCATGCCGAGGACATCGTGCGTACCAAGCAGCATATGACCGAGCTCTACGCCAAGCATTGCGGCCGGACCTACGAGGAGGTCGAGCGCACGCTCGATCGCGATTACTTCATGAGCGCCGCGGAAGCCAAGACTTGGGGCCTTGTCGACCACGTCTACGACACGCGCAAGAAAGCGGCCTGACGTTGCGGGAAGGCGCGCGGCAAATTGATCGCCGCGCGTCTGGCATTGCCCTAGCCGCGTCCCTATAGTCCGCGCATGATCGATCCGTTCCAATCCAGGCACTTGTGCGTTGCCCTCGCCGCGCTTGCCGGCGCGCTGGTGGCCGGCGCCGCCCTTGCCGACGACAGTTCGGCGCAGAAACTGCCTGGCGTCAGCGGCGACTACCGCATCGCCAAGCCGGCGCCGCAGCCGGAACCAGACGCGCTACCGGCCGGCAGCGACGGTTCCTTCAAGATCGGCGACACCGATGTCAGGATCGGCGGCAGCATAACGATCGATATGGCGACGGGCGGCGCTCGGATCCCGAACCATTGATCGCGAGCGGGTCAAACGCGAACACCACAAAATGTAAGCCCCGCCACTGCTTCCGCAGGTGGACGGGGCTTTCATGGATCTGATAATCCAATTTTAGCCGGGAGTGGACTGCCGGCGTTCTGTTTCGGATGCAACGCGGCGTTCAGCCGACGATCCGACTATCGTCTCTAATTGTTAAGAATCGGCAAGTCACGGTTTGTCGGGCCGGCGTTTCAAGTCTGCCCTGGCACTTATGCCCGCCGCGGCTCCATCTCAGTGTGGAGCCTCAAGGGACTGTCCGGTGGCGTCATGCTCCGCTCCTGGGTCCGTTGCGACAATGTCGTTCGAAGCGCAAATCGCTATCGCCTGCGGCGTCTCGCAGACCGCCTATTGGGCGGCGAGGCCATCGAAAGACGGCCGGCTTCGTTGACGCGTTTGAGACTGCTCCCCTGGGCTCGGGACGTCAACCGTTGAATAGTCGGTTACCGAAAAATGTGATCGCCTGGAGGTTACGTGCAGGTAAGTCGAGTGCTTCGACACACCCAACGGCGCGTAGCTCGGCCGCGATTGTTTCCACTACGTTTGGGCGATTGTTCTCACAACGTTTGGGCGGCGATTGTTTCCACAACGCTTTGTCAGCAGCGTGTTCGATCTTTGTTCTTTCCGCTTGCCCGCTCGCGCGAAAGACGGTTAAACCCATGATCGGCTTGTCCCGTCGAGATTGTGGCGTCTCTCGACGTGGCGGTGAAAATACCTACATAGGGGATGGCCGGGACAAACCCGCCAATCCAGCAAATTCCAGATCTGAGGCGGCGACCGGCGATGGCCGACCATAAATACCTTTCCATTCGCGGGGCGCGCGAACACAATCTCAAGAACGTCGATCTCGACCTGCCGCGCGACAGCCTGATCGTCATGACCGGATTGTCGGGATCCGGCAAGTCGTCGCTTGCCTTCGACACCATCTATGCCGAGGGCCAGCGCCGCTATGTCGAAAGCCTGTCGGCCTATGCCCGCCAGTTCCTCGAGATGATGCAGAAGCCGGACGTCGACCAGATCGACGGCCTGTCGCCCGCCATCTCGATCGAGCAGAAGACCACCTCGCGCAACCCGCGCTCGACCGTCGGCACCGTCACGGAAATCTACGACTACATGCGCCTGCTGTTCGCGCGTGTCGGCATCCCCTATTCGCCGGCCACCGGCCTGCCGATCGAAAGCCAGACGGTTTCGCAGATGGTCGACCGCGTGCTGGCGCTGGACGAGGGCACGCGCCTGTTCCTGCTGGCGCCGATCGTGCGCGGCCGCAAGGGCGAGTACCGCAAGGAACTGCTGGAACTGCAGAAGAAGGGCTTCCAGCGCGTCAAGGTCGACGGCGTCTTCTACGAGATCGCCGACGTGCCGGCGCTCGACAAGAAATACAAGCACGACATCGACGTCGTCGTCGACCGCATCGTCGTGCGCGGCGACCTGGCCACGCGGCTCGCGGACTCGATCGAGACCGCGCTGAAGCTTGCCGAAGGTCTTGCCGTGGCGGAATTCGCCGACAAGCCGCTCGACGCCAGCCAGACCGGCGAGGATTCGGTCAACAAGTCGAAAAACGAGACGCATGAGCGCATCCTGTTCTCGGAAAAATTCGCCTGCCCGGTGTCCGGCTTCACCATTCCGGAGATCGAGCCCAGGCTGTTCTCCTTCAACAACCCGTTCGGCGCCTGCCCGACCTGCGACGGCCTTGGCAGCCAGCGCGCCATCGATCCCAACCTCGTCGTACCGGACGAGAACGTGTCGCTGCGCGACGGCGCCATCAGCCCGTGGGCGAAATCGACCTCGCCCTATTACGCGCAGACGCTGGAAGCGCTGGGCAAGGTCTATGGCTTCAAGCTCGGCGACAAGTTCAAGGATCTGAGCGCCGAGGCCAAAGAAGCCCTGTTGCGCGGCACGGGCGAGCGCGAGATCACCTTCCAGTATGATGACGGCCTGCGCTCCTACAAGACGACCAAGACCTTCGAGGGCGTCATCCCCAATCTCGACCGGCGCTGGAAGGAAACTGAATCCGCCTGGATGCGCGAGGAGATCGAGCGCTTCATGTCGGCCACCCCCTGCCCCGCCTGCAACGGCTACCGTCTGAAGCCGGAAGCGCTGGCGGTGAAGATCGGCGGCAAGCATATCGGTGAAGTCACGGAGATGTCGATCCGCAAGGCCGACCAGTGGTTCACCGACCTGCCGGCGCAGTTGAATGACAAGCAGAACGAGATCGCGGTCCGCGTGCTGAAGGAAATCCGCGAGCGGCTGCGCTTCCTCAACGATGTCGGCCTCGACTATCTGACCTTGTCGCGCAATTCCGGCACGCTGTCGGGCGGCGAGAGCCAGCGCATCCGGCTCGCTTCGCAGATCGGCTCCGGCCTCACCGGCGTGCTCTATGTGCTGGACGAGCCGTCGATCGGCTTGCATCAGCGCGACAATGCGCGCCTGCTCGATACGCTCAAGCACCTGCGCGACATTGGCAACACGGTGATCGTCGTCGAGCATGACGAGGACGCCATCCTGCATGCCGACTACGTCGTCGACATCGGCCCGGCGGCCGGCATCCATGGCGGCCAGATCATCGCGCAAGGCACGCCGCAGCAGATCATGGCCACACCTGCCTCGATCACCGGCAAATATTTGTCGGGCGAGCTCGAAGTGGCAACGCCCGCGGTGCGGCGCGAGGCGAAGAAGAACCGGCGCATCAAGGTGGTCGGCGCGCGCGGCAACAATCTCAAAAACGTGACGGCGGAGATCCCGCTTGGCACCTTCACTGCGGTCACCGGCGTGTCCGGCGGCGGCAAGTCGACCTTCCTAATCGAGACGCTGTTCAAGGCGGCCTCGCGCCGCATCATGGGCTCGCGCGAGCATCCGGCCGAGCACGACCGCATCGAGGGTCTGGAATTCCTCGACAAGGTCATCGACATCGACCAGTCGCCGATCGGCCGCACGCCGCGCTCTAACCCCGCGACCTATACCGGTGCCTTCACGCCGATCCGCGACTGGTTCGCAGGGTTGCCCGAAGCCAAGGCGCGCGGCTATCAGCCGGGCCGTTTCTCCTTCAACGTCAAGGGCGGCCGCTGCGAGGCCTGCCAGGGCGACGGCGTCATCAAGATCGAGATGCACTTCCTGCCCGATGTCTACGTCACCTGCGACGTCTGCCACGGCAAGCGCTACAACCGCGAGACGCTCGACGTGCTGTTCAAGGGCAAGTCGATCGCCGACGTGCTCGACATGACGGTCGAGGAAGGCGTCGACTTCTTCTCGGCGGTGCCGGGCGTGCGCGACAAGCTGGAGACGCTGAAGCAGGTCGGCCTCGGCTATATCCATATTGGCCAGCAGGCGACGACGCTCTCGGGCGGCGAGGCGCAGCGCATCAAGCTTGCCAAGGAATTGTCGCGCAAGGCGACCGGCAAGACGCTCTACATCCTCGACGAGCCGACCACCGGCCTGCATTTCCACGACGTCGCCAAGCTGCTCGAAGTGCTGCACGAGCTGGTCGACCAGGGCAACACGGTGGTGGTGATCGAGCACAATCTCGAAGTGATCAAGACCGCCGACTGGGTGCTGGACCTCGGCCCCGAAGGCGGCGACGGCGGCGGGGAGCTGGTGGCGTCCGGCACGCCGGAAGCGATCGTGCGCGAGAAGCGCAGCTACACAGGCCAGTTCCTCAAGGAGCTGCTGGAGCGGCGCCCCGGAGGCAAACGCGAAGCGGCGGAGTGAGCGCGCATTTCGTCGGAAGGGCGCTTGAATGACAATTAGAAGAGCGCTTTCCGGTGATCTTCCGGCCGTTGCCGCGGTGACGACGGCTGCCTATGCGTCCTACACCGCTCTGTTCGGCGCCCCGCCGATTCCGGTGACGGAAGACTACGCGCCGCGCATCGAGCGCGGCGAGGTCTGGCTGCTCGAAGAGGACGGAGGACTGGCCGGGCTGATCGTCCTCGAACGGCATCCCGACCACGCCATGATCTTCAGCGTCGCCGTCGCGCCGGCCTTCCAAGGTAAAAAACTCGGCATCAAACTGCTCAACTTCGCCGACGAGCAGGCGCGGTTGTGGGCCGTACCGGAGGTGCGACTTTACACCAATTCGCGGATGGAGCGGAACATCGCGCTCTATTCCGCCTACGGCTATCGGGAAACGGGTCGCCGCGCCAACCCACACCGGCCAGGATGGACCCTGGTCGACATGATGAAGTCGGTCGACCGAGCCGCCTGATCACATTTGAACAGAGGAGGACGATAATGAGCCAAGGAAAAATCCGCTCCGGCATGGGCGGCTGGACTTTCGAGCCTTGGGACACCTCCTTCTACCCGGACAAGCTCGCCAAGGCCAAGCAACTCCACTACGCCAGCCGGCAGGTCCCGACCATCGAGGTCAACGGCACTTATTATTCCAGCTTCAAGGAACCGACTTTCGCCAAGTGGGCCAACGAAGCGCCGGAGGGTTTCGTCTTCTCGCTCAAAGGCAACCGCTTCGTCACCAACCGGAGGGTGCTCGGCGAGGCCGGCGAATCGATGGTGCGCTTCCTGGGCTCCGGCGTTGCCGCGCTCGGCGAGAAGCTCGGCCCGATTCTGTGGCAGTTCGCGCCGACCAAGAAATTCGACGCGGACGATTTCGAAGCCTTCCTGAAGCTGCTGCCCGAGAAGCAGGACGGTGTGCCTCTGCGTCACGCGCTGGAGGTGCGCCACGACAGCTTCGTCGTGCCGGAGTTTCCAGCGCTCGCCCGAAAATACAACGCCGCGATCGTCTATGCCGATCACGCAAAATATCCGGCGATCGCCGATGTAACCGGCGACTTCGTCTATGCGCGGCTGCAGACCGGCAGCGACGACAACCCTGACTGCTACACGCCGAAAGGCCTCGACGAATGGGCGGGACGGGTGAAGACCTGGGCGCAAGGCAAGCAGCCCGCCGACCTGCCGCGCGCCGATCCCAAGACCGATGCGCCGGTCAAGCCGCGCGACGTGTTCGTCTACTTCATCACCGAGGGCAAGGTGCGCGCGCCGTTCGGCGCCATGGCACTGATGAAGCGGGTGACCGATTGAAGGGGCGAGCTCCGCCGGAACTTACGGGGCATCTCGACCGTTTTGCCTTTCTCGCCGGGGGCGGGTTTCCATAGCGGTTGAGCGTCGCGGAACAATGGCCCGGGCTCCGGCATCGGGAGAGCCCGAAGAAAGCGAGGCGATATGGCTGTCATCCTCATCGGGGCATTGCTCATCGTCGCCGGCATCGTGTACATGGCCGGCGCGGTCCTCAGGCGCGGGAAACTTAGCGATCCGGCAGCTGCAGCCTCGGATCGCCCGGTGCCAAACCTCACAACGCCTGGCCCGACGCTTGAGCCACGCCGGCGCGGCCTCGGTTTCCTCGGCCTGTCGCAGAACTGGCCGGGTCTGCTGATGATGGGGGTCGGCATCATCCTGCTGTTGTTGGTGGCGGTCCTCTGACGCCGCGGAATTATGGCATCTTCACTGCCTATCGTAACGTAATCGATACTTCCTTGCTGCACTAATGGACCTACGTCAGGTTGCGGAAGCCCGGCGCGCCGGCAAGGACGGGTGCATGCTGCTCGACTACAACTCATTGCTGCTGGCCGTCGGCTTCTCCGCAGCCTGCCTCAGCCTCACTCTGTTCGGGACCTGGCTGACCGCCCGTTCCGACAGATTCCTGCTGACATGGGCGACCAGCGTGCTGGTGGTGGTGGCGGAGGTTTTTGTCTATGACGCCTATATCGATGCGCCCGGAACAGTCCTCGGCATCCTGGCGCTGGGGCTGCTGCTGTTCGGCTTCTCGGTGATGTTGGGCGCCGCCCACCAGTTCCGGACCGGCCGCTCGCCGCTGCCGCGCATCACGCTTGGCACTGCCATCTCCTTTGCGCTTGCGTTACCGCCAATGGCGCTCGGCTATGACGGTCTGGGCTTCATGCTTGAGAATTTCCTTGCCGCGCTGCTCCTATTCGGCACCGCGCATGAATATTGGAAGGGTCGCGAGGAGGCACCGGCGCAACTCGTGGGCGTGGCGCTGCTCTATTCATTGACCGCTGTTTCCTTCGTGCTTTGCGCGGCCGTGCTGGCTTGGGACGGCAAGCTCATCCTCGGCCACGCGCCGAGCAACTGGGCGGAGGATCTGAGCTTGGTCATCGTCATCGCCTCGATGACCGGCATCGGCGCGCTGTCGCTGGCGCTCAACCAGGGGCGGCTCGCGCGCCACCACAAGCATGAGGCCGAGACCGACGTGCTGACCGGGCTGCTCAACCGCCGCGCGTTGTTCGACCTGCACGGCAAGACGCCGGTCAGCGCTTTCACGGCGGTGGTGGTGTTCGACCTCGATGGCTTCAAGGCGATCAACGACCAATTCGGCCACGCCGCGGGAGACGAAGTGTTGAAGGTCTTTGCCCAAGTGCTTTCCGCTGACCTGCGCCCGAACGACTCCGTCGCCCGCATGGGTGGCGAGGAATTTGCCATGGTGTTGAAGCGCACTTTGCCCGAGACAGCCGAGGCGACGGCCGAACGCGTCCGGGCCGCGTTCGCCGCGCGCACGGTCGAGACCGAGACCGGACCGCTGCGCTGCACGGTCAGCGCGGGCTTCGCATTTGGCAGCAGGGATGGCATGAGCTTCGACAAAGTGCTCAGCGCCGCCGACAAGGCGCTCTATGCCGCCAAGCGCGGCGGCCGCAACCGCGTCCTGGATTTTCGCCGCGCCGGTTGAGTTTTAGCGCCGCGTGCAAACTCTCAATGGTGTGAGATTACTTCGTTGAAGGCGTCGAGATCGACGTAGAAAACCTTGGTGATCTCATCCAGGAGATGATCTTCGTCATAGCCTTGCGACATCAGGATGTTGATCGCGGTCATGATGTCGACGCGCTCGGTGAGGCGCCGCTTTTGGTAGTCCTCGACAAAACGTTCCATCGCCGTCCCCTGGCAAAATTCTTTTTGGACGCATTGACCGACAATCACTGCGGGGAAAGCTAGGTGGATTGGCTTGCGTGGAACTTGCGGACGGAGTCCGCGCCTTCCCCCCATTCGCAACTGATACGGAAAGCGGCCGACTCACCAAGGCCAAGAAAAGACTAGCATGCGGTATTCAACGCGCCAGAGCTCGGCCTGGCCAGCGGAGAGAAATACTGGGGTTGCTGCGCCTCGCGATGTCGACCGAAGTCGAGCAAACGATTCTAGACTGTCAGAAACTTCCGCACATCCGCCCGGTCCAGGTCTTCGGCGGGGCCGGTATGCACGATCTGGCCGCGATCCATGATGTTGACCTCGTCGGCAAGTTCCCGGCAGAAGTCGAGATACTGCTCGACCAGAAGCACGGCGATCCCCGCCTGGTCGCGGAGATAGCGGATGGCGCGGCCGATATCCTTGATGATGGACGGCTGGATGCCTTCGGTCGGCTCGTCGAGCACCAGGAGCTTGGGCCGCATCACCAGCGCGCGGCCGATGGCAAGTTGCTGCTGCTGGCCGCCGGAGAGATCGCCGCCGCGGCGGCCGAGCATCTGCTTCAAGACCGGAAACAGCTCGAAGACATAGGCCGGAATGTTGCGGTCGGCGCGCCTCAACGGCGCGAAGCCGGACTCCAGGTTTTCGCGCACCGTGAGCAGCGGAAAGACTTCCCTGCCCTGCGGCACGAATGCGATGCCCGACCGGGCGCGATCATACGCCGCGCTCCGGTCGAGCGCCTTCCCCTCGAAGGCAACGCTTCCGCTCGTCAGCCGGTGATGGCCGACGATCGATCTCATCAAACTGGTTTTGCCGACGCCGTTGCGGCCGAGCACGCAGGTAATCTTGCCGGCGCCGGCTTTCAGCGAAACGCCGCGCAGCGCCTGGGCGGCGCCGTAATGCAGCGTGGCATTGGAGACCTCGAGCATGGTCAGCCCCTTCTCCAGCGCTTCAGGAAAGCGAAATCGAAACGGTGGAAGGGAACCCGCCAGACCATGCTCACCGCCCCAGATAGACTTCGACGACGCGCTCGTCGGCCGAAACGAAATCGAGCGTGCCTTCCGACAGCACAGAGCCCTCGTGCAGGCAGGTGACCTTGACGCCGAGCTCGCGCACGAAATGCATGTCGTGCTCGACGACGATCACCGAATGGTCGCGGGCGATGTCCTTGAGCAGACGCGCGGTCTCCTCGGTTTCCGCATCGGTCATGCCGGCGACAGGCTCGTCGACGAGCAAAAGCTTTGGGTCCTGCGCCAGGAGCATGCCGATCTCCAGCCACTGCTTCTGGCCATGGCTGAGATTGGCGGCGAGCTCGCCGCGCTTGTCGCCGAGACGGATGATGCCGAGGATATCGTCGATGCGCCGCGTCTCGGCCGCCGAACGGCGATGGAACAGCGCGGGAAAGATCGAGCGCGGCCCTTTTAGCGCCAGCATGAGATTGTCCTCGACGCTGTGGCTCTCGAAGACGGTCGGCTTTTGGAACTTGCGGCCAATGCCCATCATGGCGATCTCGGCCTCGTCATGCCGCGTGAGATCTACCTCGCCGTCGAAGAACACCTCGCCCTCGTCCGGCCGCGTCTTGCCGGTGACGATGTCCATCATCGTTGTCTTGCCGGCGCCGTTGGGCCCGATGATCGCGCGCATTTCGCCCTTGTCGAGCACCAGCGACAGGTTGTTGATAGCGCGAAAGCCATCGAAGGAAACCGAGACGCCGTCGAGATAAAGGATGGTGTTCGACTTGCTCATGATCGTTCACTCCGCTGGCTGCGGCTCGGCGCCGGTGGCAGACCAGGCGCCGGGCGTCGTCGCCGCCGAGCGCATGATCTTCGGCTGCGGCGGCTCCTCGGGATCGGCGCCGGCTTCCGCCGCAAGCGAAGCTGAGCGCCGCGCCTTGGCCTGGCTGCGCCAGGCATCCCACATGCCGACGATGCCTTTGGGCAAAAGCAGCGTGACGGCGACGAACAGGCCACCCAGGGCGAACAGCCAGAATTCCGGCAGCACGCCGGTGAACCAGGATTTGCCGGCGTTGACCAGCAGCGCGCCGAGGATCGGGCCGACAATGGTGCCGCGCCCGCCGACAGCGGTCCAGATCACCACCTCGATCGAGTTGGACGGCTCGAATTCGCCGGGATTGATGATGCCGACCTGCGGCACGTAAAGCGCGCCGGCGATGCCGGCCATGATAGCCGAGACCGTGAAGGCGAACAGCTTGACGTTCTCCGCCCGCCAGCCGAGGAAACGGGTGCGGCTTTCGGCGTCGCGCACCGCCATCAGGAGCTTGCCGTATTTTGAGCGCACGATCGCAGCGGTGACGAAGACGGCGAGCGCCAGCGTAACGGCGCTGGCCGCAAACAGCGCCGAGCGCGTAGCGTCGGCCTGGACGCTGAAGCCGAGTATATCCTTGAAATCGGTCAGGCCGTTGTTGCCGCCAAAACCCATGTCGTTGCGGAAGAAGGCGAGCAGCAGCGCATAGCTCATCGCCTGGGTGATGATCGAAAGATAGACGCCGGTGACGCGGCTGCGGAAGGCGAACCAGCCGAAGACGAAGGCGAGCAGGCCGGGCACGGCCAGCACCATGAGCGCCGCGAACCAGAAATGATCGAAGCCGTACCAGAACCAGGGCAGCTGCTTGTAGTTCAGGAACACCATGAAGTCCGGCAGGATGGGATTGCCGTAGACGCCGCGCGAGCCGATCTGGCGCATCAGATACATGCCCATCGCATAGCCGCCAAGCGCGAAGAAGGCGCCGTGGCCGAGCGAAAGGATGCCGCAATAGCCCCAGACCAGGTCGAGCGCCAGCGCCAGCAGCGCGTAGCAGAGATATTTGCCAATCAGCGCCACGATGTAAGGCGGGATGTAGAAGGCGCTTTGCGGCGAGACCGCCAGGTCGAGCAGGGGCACGATGATGGCGGCGGCCAGCAGGACGAAGATGGCAATGCCGATGCGGCGATCGGCGGAAAGGAAGCGCTGCGCGATCATGCTTCCACCGCCCTGCCCTTCAGCGCGAACAGGCCGCGCGGACGCTTCTGGATGAACAGGATGATCAGCACCAGAACGACGATCTTGCCGAGCACCGCGCCGGCATAGGGCTCGAGGAACTTGTTGATGATGCCGAGCGAGAAGGCGCCGACCAGCGTCCCCCACAGATTGCCGACGCCGCCGAAGACCACGACCATGAAACTGTCGATGATGTAGCCGCGGCCGAGATTGGGCGAGACATTGTCGATCTGGCTGAGCGCCACGCCCGCGATCCCGGCGATGCCCGAGCCCAACGCAAAGGTCAGCGCGTCGACCCAAGGCGTCCTGATGCCCATCGAGGCGGCCATGCGGCGGTTGGCGGTGACGGCGCGCATCTGCAGCCCCCAGGGCGTGCGCTTCATGACGTAGAGCAGCACACCGAACACGGCGAACGCGAACGCCAAGATCCACAGCCGGTTCCAGGTGATGGCCAGCTGGCCGACATCGAACGAACCCGACATCCAGGACGGATTGCCGACCTCCTGGTTGGTCGGCCCGAAGATGGTGCGCACCGCCTGCTGCAGGACCAGCGAGACGCCCCAGGTGGCCAGAAGCGTTTCCAGCGGGCGGCCATAGAGGAGGCGGATGATGCCGCGTTCGATTGCAAGGCCGACCAGCCCCGCCACAAGGAAGGCGAGCGGCAGCGCGATCACCAGCGACCAGTCGAACAGGCCCGGAAACGAGGTGCGGATAACTTGCTGGACGACGAAGGTGGTGTAGGCGCCGAGCATCACCATCTCGCCATGCGCCATGTTGATGACGCCCATGACGCCGAAGGTGATGGCAAGCCCGATCGCCGCAAGCAGCAGCACCGATCCCAGCGAAATGCCGTACCAGATGTTCTGGCCCGCATCCCACAAAGCCAGCTTGGAGTTGATCTTGCCGATCGCGGCGGCTGCCGCCTCCTTGACCGCGCCCTGGGCGTTCGCCTCAACTGAGGTGAGCAGCGAGAGCGCGTCGCGATCACCACGCGCGGCGACGACCGAGATCGCCGCGAGCTTATCGGCTTCGGGCTTGTCGGAAACCAGAACCGATGCCGCGCGCGCCTGCTCGAACAGGGCCTTGACGCCGGGATCGATTTCGGCGGCGATTGCGGCATCCAGCGGCCCGATGTTCGCCGCATCGGGCGTCTTGAACATCGTCATTGCCGCGGCAAGACGCACGCTTGCGTCCTTGGCGCGCAAGGTCAGCGTACCTAGGGCATCGCGGATCGTGCGGCGCAGGCTGTTGTTGACCTTGATCTTGGTGAGATCGGCCTTGGCCGCTTCGGCGGCGTTCTCGCCGCTCAGCGGATCGAGCAGCTCGATGCTGTCGCCGCTCTCCTTGCCGACAAAAACCTGGGAATCGGCCTTGCGGATGTAGAGATTGCCGTCGGCCAGCGCCGAAAGCGGCCGCTCGACGGCGGGATCGCCGCTCGCGGCAAGCTCGCGCACGACGGCCTCGGTAGCCGAGAAGCCGGCTGCAGCTGCGAATTTGCCGATCGATGCGCGAAGGTCGGCCTCAGCCGCCTTCGACGGCGTCAGTCCAGCCATCGTCAGCAGCAACATCAGACCAATTGCGCGCAGCAGCAGCATTGTCGTCTTCAAGCAGCTTTCTCAAGCAATTCCAGGAAAAGTGTGAAGCGGTTTTCCGTCCGGAATTGCGCAAAACTTAGGTTTCAGGGATCTTGCCCGGGCGGGTCAGGAACCTGCCCGGGCGGCGGTCTCGGATCGCGGGGCCACTCCGCGATCCGACAGACCTGGGATCACGGACCGGGATCAGTTGGTGCCCTTGCCGCCGCACTTTCCGGTGGCGACGTTGAAGTTGCCGCAGGACAGAGGCGCGCGCCAATCGGAGATCAGGTCCTTGGAATCCGGCAGGTAGTCGGACCATTCGTCGCCCATGACGAGGCCGGGCGTTTGCGAGACGGTCTCGAACTGGCCGTCGGCCTGGATCTCGCCGATCAGCACCGGCTTGGTGATGTGGTGGTTGGGCATCATCGTCGAATAGCCGCCGGTCAGGTTCGGCACCGAAACGCCGACCATGGCGTCGATGACCTTGTCCGGATCGGTGGTGCCGGCCTTCTCCACCGCCTTCACCCACATGTTGAAGCCGATATAGTGGGCTTCCATCGGGTCGTTGGTGGTGCGCTTGTCGTTCTTGATGAACTTGTGCCAGTCGTCGATGAACTTCTTGTTCGCCGGCGTGTCGATGCTTTCGAAGTAGTTCCAGGCGGCGAGATGGCCGACCAGCGGCCCGGTGTCGAGACCGGCCAATTCTTCCTCGCCGACCGAGAAGGCCATGACCGGAATGTCCTCGGCCTTGACGCCCTGGTTGCCGAGCTCCTTGTAGAACGGCACGTTGGCGTCGCCGTTGACGGTCGACACCACGGCCGTCTTCTTGCCGGCCGAGCCGAATTTCTTGATCGCCGAGACCTCGGTCTGCCAGTCGGAGAAGCCGAACGGCGTGTAGTTGACCATGATGTCCTCGGCCGGCACGCCCTTCGACTTGAGATAGGCTTCGAGGATCTTGTTGGTGGTGCGCGGATAGACATAGTCGGTGCCTTCAAGCACCCAGCGCTTCACCGAGCCGCCGTCGGCGCTCATCAGGTAATCGACGGCCGGAATGGCCTGCTGGTTCGGCGCCGCACCGGTGTAGAAGACGTTGCGCTCGCTCTCCTCGCCCTCATACTGGACGGGATAGAAGAGGATATTGTCGAGTTCCGAGAACACCGGTAGCACCGATTTGCGCGACACCGAGGTCCAGCAGCCGAACACGGCCGCGACCTTGTCCTTGGAAATCAGCTCGCGCGCCTTTTCGGCGAAGAGCGGCCAGTTGGACGCCGGATCGACCACCACGGCTTCCAGTTTCTTGCCGAGCAGGCCGCCCTTGGCGTTTTGCTCGTCGATCAGCATCAGCATGACGTCTTTCAGCGTCGTCTCCGAAATCGCCATGGTCCCCGACAGCGAATGGAGGATACCGACCTTGATCGTGTCTTCAGCCGCCTTGGCGGAAGCGGAGGCCAGCAGACCAGCCGCGACGACGCCGGCGGACAGGATTTTTGTTATTTTCGCGAAATTACCCCTCATATGACACACTCCCAAGCTGGTTGTTTTGCATCGCAATATTAGCGGTGCAAGCGACGTGCCAGATAGGAATGCGCTGAACTGATTTTCGCGATAACGCAGTGATTACAGCCGGTTATATGATAGCCGAGCAACTGTCGCTGCTACTGCAACGCGGCAGGATTGAGAAAAGTTTACGCACCTCTGCCTATATTTTGCCCAAATTGTGAAAATGCCTATGATTTCACCACATAGGCAAGGATAGCTTTGTCGACGCTGTTGCGGGCTCATGGCGAAATGGGGCAAGGTCGCCGTGCAAACGAGCGACGTTATGGCCCTGCGAACAATCCTGGCTTTCCTGCTTTTTGTGTCCGCCGCCGGCGGCGCCCGCGCCGATTTTGCCGACGGCAAGCTGCCGGACGGCGTCTATCACTGCGAGGTCTACCTGCTCGGCCTGTTCCTCAACCTGGGCGACATCACCATCAAGGGCAGCCTCTATAGCGGCCCGGTGACCTTCGGCGCCGCGCCGCCGCCTTACAATTACCAGATGAATCCCAATGGCGAGATCACCTGGCTCGGTCCGCTCGGCGGCTACACCAGCGGCGGCAATTCGATCTCGATGACCCAGGCGACCTTGGATGACCCGAGCGGTCCTTCGTTCGACATCATCATGAAACAGCAGGACGGCGCCTTCACAGCCTCGACCTGCACCAAAAGATAGCCCGCATAAAAAAGGCGCGGAACCCGTTTGGGTCCCGCGCCAGCAGGCAGTCGGGAGGTCAGATCGTTTTCGCCGACATCTGGGCGGCGATGTAGTCAGCCTGGCGGATCGCCAGCGTCACGATGGTCAGCGTCGGGTTCTCCGCAGCACCCGTGGTGAACTGGCTGCCGTCTGAGATGAACAGGTTCTTGATATCGTGCGACTGGCCGTGCTTGTTGACGACGCCGTCCTCCGGCTTTTCGCTCATCCGGTTGGTGCCGAGATTGTGGGTCGAAGGATAAGGCGGCGTCGGGAAGGTCCGCGTCGCGCCGACCGCGGCGTAGAGCGCCTGGCCTTGGCTGTAGGCATGGTTGCGCATGGCCTCGTCGTTCGGATGGTCATCGAAATGGACGTCGGCGATCGGCATGCCGTGCTCGTCCTTCTCGTCCTTGTGCAGCGTGATACGGTTCTCTTCGCGCGGCATGTCCTCGCCGACGATCCACAGGCCCGCCATATGGTCGTAATGGTCGAGCGCCGTGGTGAAGGAGCGGCCCCAGCCGCCGGGATTGAGGAAGGCCGCCATGAATGGCAGGCCAAGCGACAGCGTCTCCATCTCATAGCCGCCGACGAAGCCACGCGACGGATCGTGGCGCGCCTCGTCGCGGATGATGCCGGCCATGGTGGTGCCGCGATACATATGCACCGGCTTGTCGAAGATGGCATAGACCGAGCCGGTGGTGTGGCGCATGTAATTCTTGCCTACCTGTCCCGACGAGTTGGCGAGCCCGTGCGGGAATTTCGATGATTCCGAGTTGAGCAGCAGGCGCGGACTCTCGATCGAATTGCCGGCGACGGCGACGATGCGGGCTTTCTGCTCCTGCAGCTTGCCGTCCTTGTCGGCATAGACGACGCCGGTCACCTTGCCTGAAGCGTCATGATTGATCTTGATTGCCATCGAGTTCGGCCGCACCTCCAGATGCCCGGTCGCCTCGCCCTTCGGGATCTCGGTGTAGAGCGTCGACCATTTGGCGCCCCATTTGCACCCCTGGAAGCAGAAGCCGGTCTGCTGGCAGGAATTGCGGTCGTCGCGCTCCACCGAATTGATGGCCATGTTGCCGGTATGGCATTCCTTGTAGCCGAGCTTGTCGGCGCCGGCCTTGAGCACCTTGAAATTGTTGTTGCCCGGCAGCCGCGGCCAATTGTTGGTGCCGGTGACACCCATCTTGGCTTCGGCCTTGGCGTAATACGGCTCCATCTCGGCCAGCGTCACCGGCCAGTCGAGGAGGTTGGCGCCCTTGACCTTGCCGTAGGTCGTGGCCGCCTTGAACTCGTGCTCCTGGAAGCGCAGCGAGGCGCCGGCCCAGTGCGTGGTCGAGCCGCCGACCGACTTGACGATCCAGGCCGGCAGGTTCGGAAAATCCTTGGCCACGCGCCAGTCGCCCGAAGTGGTGCGCTTGTCCTTCCAGGCGAGCTGGGCGAACGACTCCCACTCGTCGTTGATGAAGTCCTCATATTCGTGGCGTGCGCCCGCCTCGAGGATGACGACGTCGATGCCTTTCTGGGCGAGCTCGTTGCCGAGCGTGCCGCCGCCCGCGCCCGAGCCGATGATGACGACCACGCCGTCATTGTTGAGATCAAATTGTGCTGCCATGGTTTCCTCCCATGAAATCTGTCGAAAAGCGGTTCGTGGCAGAGCGGCTCAGAGCCACTCGATGTCGTTGAAGCCGCGCGCGATGTAGCCGCCCTTGGAGTAGGACTCGCCCTCGTAACCGAAGATCGGCCACACCTCCTTCTGGTTGTAGAGGCTGACCACAAGCCCGCCGCGCACCGCCTGGAAGAACGGCGTCTTCTCGATACCGGTGAGGAGCGCCACCCTCTGCTCTTCCCAGCCAAGCCCGCGATAGCCGCCCTTGCCTGCCTTCTTGTCGAGCTCGGCGATGCCTTTCTCGATCAGCTCCTTGTGGGCAGGGTCCTTGGCGGCCGTCTCGTCATGGCCCTTGACGGCAATGGCGTAATATTTGTCCGGCACCTGGTCGTGCGGGTAGATGTCGCGCGCCACCTGGATCAGCGTCGCCATCGTTTCGGGCTTCAGCGCCGAGGTTTCGAGACCCCAGGCGTGTTCGGGGCTGATGACGGCGCTGCCGGAGATGATGAGCAGCGCGCCCGCGCCGCCACATTTCAGAAGCTCGCGCCTAGATAGTCCGGCTTTCCTCTCGTAACCCGGTTTCTTCTCGTAGACTGTAACCATGATTTTCCTCCCTGCTTGCTGTTCGCACCCCTGAGAGTGCCGTTGCTGGCGCCGCGCCTCTCCGCGGCGTATCCTTATTGGAAGCGCCCTCCCCGCTGCAGGACCTCGATCTTGTAGCCGTCTGGATCCTCGATGAAGAAGAAGCGGGCGATCAGCGCCCCGTCGTGATTGAACTCGACAATCTTCTTCGGATTGAGACCGAGCGCGCCGATCCGGTCGTGCTCGCTGTCGAGATCGGCGACCGAGACGGCGAGATGGCCGTAGCCGTCGCCAAGCGCGTAGGGCTCGGTACGTCCCTTGTTGACGGTCAGCTCCACCTCGAAGGGCGAACTGGCATTGCTGAGATAGACGAGCGTGAAGGTCTCGAAATCGAGCCGCTGGGCGACCTCGAGGCCGAAGGCCTTGTTGTAGAAGTCGACGGAGCGCGCTTCGTCGAGAACCCTGATCATGGAATGGATCGTCTTCGCCAAATCGGACTCCGTGAGCTCTCATGCTTTCGAAGCCGATTATGCGCGCCGGCGAAAAATGGTGGTGGCAGCCGATTACCACGCGTGGAGCAGGAAAACGGCTAGTGTCGCTCCAATTTTAAGGACGAAAGTCCGATTGCCGTCGGCGGCTATCGGATCGAAAATGACCAACGCAGGCAGTGTTCAAAAAAGGCGCCAGCCAACCCAATCGGCGCCCAAGACAAACAACAACGGGAGGTACCGATGTGCAGAGTCTTCGCCGGGCAGGACCCGGAAGGCTACCGGCAGATCAACAGGTCGATCCGCATCGACGGCCATTCGACCAGCATCCAGCTCGAAGCGACATTCTGGGGTCTTCTTGACGAGATCGCCGACAGCCAGGGACTGACGACGCCGAAATTCATCTCGAAGCTGTATGACGAGGCGATCGAGATCAACGGCCAGATCCCGAACTTCGCTTCCATGCTGCGCACGACCTGCGCGCTCTATTTGCGCGGCCATCGGCCCAGCGCCGAAGACCAGGCCGCATTGAAGCAGGAAGCCGCCTAACTGCTCTCGACTGCGACTTCGAGCGCCAGCCGGGTCATGTCGGTGAAAAGCGCCTGGCGCTCCGAATCGTCGATCAGCTCGCCGGTGGCGACATGGTCGACGACGGTCAGCAGCGACAGCGCTCCAGCGCCGAACTGTGTCGCAATGCGATAGAGCGCGCTGGTTTCCATATCGACGGCCAACGCCCCCAGCGCCATCGGCTCGTCAAACCGAGCGCGGCCATCGGGATGGTGGAAGACGTCGCTGCAGATCGTCAATCCGGCGCTGCAGGCGATACCGAGATCGGCGGCGCATTGCAGCGCCCGCGCATGCAGCGCCGGGTCCGGCCCCGCCGGCTGGTAAAGCCCGAACACTTGCCCGCTGATTGCACTCTCGGCCCGCACCTCGCTGGAGATGACGACGCCGCGCAAAGGCACGTCTTCCGACAAGCCGCCGCATGTGCCGGTGCGGATCAGCGTTTTGACGCCGTAATACTCCATCAGCTCAAAGGCATAAATCAGGAAAGACGGCGCTCCTATCCCGGTCGCCTGGATGCTGACCGGCTTGCCGCGGAACCGGCCGGTGAAGCCCAGCGCGCCCCTTCGGCGGTTCACGCAGCGCGGCGCCTCGAGAAACATCTCCGCCATCCATTGCGCGCGCTCGGGATCGCCCGGCAACAGCACCGTTTCGGCATAGTCCCCCCGGCCCGCCTCGATATGCGGCGTCACGCGCTACCACCCCTGATAGACCCATCCGGCGACCATCATGGCAGGACTGCCGCAATGCGCAAGCTCTGGCTTATTTAGAGCAATCCAAGGAAGCGCTGAACGCCCTAGGATTCCAGCACGTCCTTGACGATCGTCGCCAGTTGCTTGAGCGAGAACGGTTTCGGCAGGAAACCGAAATGCGCCTGGGCCGGCAGGTTCTTCGCAAACGCGTCCTCGGCATAGCCCGAAACGAACACGAACTTGATGTCCGGCTGGCGTTTGCGCAGCTCGCCGAGCAATGTCGGCCCGTCCATCTCCGGCATCACCACGTCGGACACCACGATATCGACCTTGCCGCCGAGCGCCTCGAACACTTCAAGCGCCTCGACGCCGGACGACGCCTCGTGCACGGTATAGCCGCGCGAGGTCAGCGCCCTGACGCCGCCCATGCGCACGGCATCTTCGTCCTCGACCAGAAGCACCGTGGCGGAGCCGGAAAGATCTTTTGCGGTATCGGCGGTCTTGGCCGGAGCAGTCGCCGCTGTCGACGGCGCCTCGCCAGGCTCGGCCTGCTTCTTCACCTCGGCGATGTGGCGCGGCAGGAAGATACGGAACACCGTGCCCTTGCCGACTTCGGAATCGCAGAAGATGAAGCCGCCGGTCTGCTTGATGATGCCGTAGACCATCGACAGGCCGAGGCCGGTGCCCTTGCCCACTTCTTTGGTTGTGAAGAAGGGCTCGAAGATCTTTTTCAGCACCTCGGGCTCAATGCCGCTGCCGGTGTCCTCGACGTCGACGAGCACATAGTCGGCCGGCGTCAATTCGCGGTAGGCGAAGGATTTGCACTCGTCGGCGGTGACGTTGCGGGTGCGCACGGTGAGATCGCCGCCGCTCGGCATGGCGTCGCGCGCATTGACGGCGAGATTGACCACCACCTGCTCGAACTGGCCGATATCGACCTTGACCGGCCACAGGTCGCGTCCGTGGTCGATCTTAAGCTTGATGTCGTTGCCGACGAGGCGCGCGAGCAGCATTCTGAGATCGGCCAGAACATCGGTCAGGTTGAGCACTTCCGGCCGCAGCGTCTGCTTGCGCGAGAAGGCGAGCAATTGCCGCACGAGCGAGGCCGCCCGGTTGGCGTTCTGCTTGATGTTCATGATGTCGGGGAAGGACGGGTCCGACGGCCGGTGATTGGTCAAGAGAAGGTCGGACGCCATGATGATGGCGGTCAGCACGTTGTTGAAGTCGTGCGCGATACCGCCGGCGAGCTGGCCGACTGCCTGCATCTTCTGGCTCTGCGCCATCTGGCCCTCGAGCGCCTTCTGCTCGGTGGTCTCTACCGCATAGACGATCGCCGCCTCCTCCGCGCCTTCGCTGCCCGCGCTGTCGGCGACGGCATTGACGTAGAAGCGGATGTGGCGCTCCTCATTGCCGGGCAGGACGGAATCGATCGGCTCGATATTGGCCTGCCGCTGCCGGGCCTTCTCGAAGGCGGCGGCGAATGCCGGCCGGTCGCGCTCGTGGACAATGGTCTCGAACCGCACCCGCCGGTCGACGGCGTCGCGGTCGACCACGGACGAAAACAGCTGTAGGAACGGCGCGTTGGTGCGCAGGATGCGTCCGCTCGCATCGACGCCGGCAATGGCCATCGGCGTCGAGTTGAAGAAGCGGGTGAAGCGAACCTCGGAGGCCCGCAGCTCCGCGGAAGCGTCCTCGCCCTGGGTGCGGTTGAGCACGATCGTGCGGGTCGGGCCGTTCACGCCTTCGCGGCTTGCCGAAACCCGGTGCATGAAGCGCACCGGCAGCGCCTGGCCGCTCATCGTGGTGAGGTCGAGGTCGATGACGGCGTTGCGTGTGGTGCCCGGATCGGCCTTGACCGAACGGACCAGCGCCATGCCGTCGCCGGCGATGATTTCCGGCAGCGTGATGGCGCCCGGCGTGAAGGAGGCAAGGTCGATGCCCAGCCACTCGGCGAGCGTGGCGTTGATATAGGTGACGCGGCCTTCCTGGTCGGCCGAGAAGA
Source organism: Mesorhizobium sp. CA6 (assembly GCF_020165035.1). Taxonomy (NCBI): domain Bacteria; kingdom Pseudomonadati; phylum Pseudomonadota; class Alphaproteobacteria; order Hyphomicrobiales; family Phyllobacteriaceae; genus Mesorhizobium; species Mesorhizobium sp. CA6. The sequence goes on from NZ_JAIUHI010000021.1 coordinate 31,541, forward strand.
ATCCGGCCGGCGCATGGTCCAGATGGTCGATGGCTTTCTGCAGGTCGAGGAAGAAACGCTCCTGCTCCGCCCGTTCCTGCGAGATGTCGGCCAGCTGCCAGGCCAGCATCGGCAGCCTTTGCCCGGGCATGCTGAAGGCGCGGGCGCGAGCGCGGTACCAGCGCGCGCCCGGCTCGGCGCCTGGTTTGATCGACTGCGCCAGCCGGAACTCGCCGTCGCCGGCCTGGCCGTCGCGCAGGCCCGACGCCAGCCGGTAGATCGTCATCGAGGCCTCGGGAACATCCGACAACAGCCCTTCGACGGTCTTGAGATCGGCGGCCGAGGCAGCGCCCGTCATGTCTGCATAGGCGCGGTTGGCGTAGACGACGCGGCCCTTGGTGTCGGTGACCAGCAGGCCCTGCGACATGGAGTCGACGAAGGCTTTCGACAATTCGTCGCCGGTCGACCGCGGTGCGATCTGCACGAAGCCGATCGCGGTCGCGAACAGGAAACCGACGCCGATCATGGCGAGCACGCCGAGCATGCCGAGCAGGAAAGGATCGCCGAGGCGCTCGCGGAAAAGTCCGAAGACGATTGCGGCGCCGGTCAAGACGACGATGAAGACGATGAGCCTAGTGACGGCGCCCGGACGCGTGTTCTGGTCGACGATCGGTACCGGATAGAAATCGCCGCGCGCTTCCTTGGCCATGTTCCCCCTGCTCGTGATTCCGGTGTCCGACGGGCACGGACGGCCGGTTGAATCACATTCTCCTGTAGCGGAAAAGGCCTCGGCGGCAAATGTCCGATAAAATCAACGATTCATGTTTCAAACTGTTCACGATGGGTGATGTGAACTTGCGGTCGCTGGTCCCAACGGTCTAGTGTTCCCTGACTTCAAAGATGGCGATTGGGGTGCACCGATGCAGTGGCTGGATAATGTAGCGGGCCCGGGTTATGTCGCTGCAATCCTGTGGACGGTAGCGGCTCTTATCATGCTGGTTGTCGTCCTGCTCGCCATCAAGGTGGTCCGCAACCTGACGTTCGGCACCTTCGTCGCCGGCGGCAGGAACCGCAAGACGCGGCTTGCCGTGATGGATGCCACCGCTGTCGACAGCCATCGCCGGCTTGTCCTGGTGCGCCGCGACGACATCGAGCATCTGATCCTGATCGGCGGGCCGACCGATGTCGTGGTCGAGCGCGACATCAGGCTGGCGGCGCTGCGCCGCCCGGCATTGACGGGCGACGCCGGTCAGCAGCAGACAGGAGTTGCGCAACGCCCGCGCGCGCCGCAACCGGCGCCCGCACCCGCGCCCAAGCCGGCGGCGCCTAGCCAGCCGACGGCGAAGGTTATGCCGCTGCCGGGCTACGGAACGACGAACGGCAGCACCCGATATGCGCCGCCGCCCCCGAACGATTCCATCGACGACACGCTGATGCACGAGCTCGAGACCTCTCTCGACGAGACGCATTTCCAGCCGGCACCCAGCAAACCGGCGGCCAAGCCTTCGCTCGATGACGAGATGACCAAGCTGCTTGGCGAGTTGGGTAGCCACAAGCGCTGACCGGCCACCGGCGCAAACGAGCCTTTCGCGCCTTTGTCGGCAAAGACAATGGGAGCGCTGAAAACAAAAATGGCCGGAATTCCGGCCATTTTTGATGTTCCTGCCTGTTGGATCGCGTCAGTCGTCGCGATAGACCTTCTCGCGGCGTTCGTGACGCTCCTGCGCCTCGATCGATAACGTCGCGATCGGACGCGCATCAAGCCGCTTCAGAGCGATCGGCTCCCCGGTCTCCTCGCAATAGCCGTAGGTGCCTTCGTCGATGCGCTGGAGCGCGGAGTCGATTTTCGAGATGAGCTTGCGTTGGCGATCGCGGGCGCGCAATTCGATGGCACGGTCTGTTTCGGAGGAGGCGCGATCGGCTAGGTCGGGATGGTTGGCGTTTTCCTGCTGCAGGATTTCTAGGGTTTCGCGCGCTTCGCGCAGAATGTCGTTCTTCCAGGTGATAAGCTTTTGACGGAAGTACGATTTTTGCCGTTCGTTCATGAACGGCTCGTCTTCGGAGGGTACGTAATTGGCGGTAACGATATCGTTCATTCGACTCACCCAACAACCCCAAAATTTGGCGCCTATATATTCGGGGAAAAGAGCCTGCACAAGCGCTATCGGCGACAGTTTCACGCAATTGTTAATCTTGCATCGGCAACTCCGGCGACAACGTTGTTCAACGGCAGAAAACGAATTCGCACATGATTCGTTGCAGTTGCCGGCCGACCATTGTGCATGACATCGTTCTGGTGACTAATCGCGCTTTGTCACGAAGGCAGCGCCATGGGGGTCCGGTTGAGCAGACTTTATCTGTTGCGGCATGCCAAAGCCGGCTGGGCGCTGCCCGGCATGCGCGATTTCGACCGCCCGCTCGACGAATCGGGCATGGCCGATGCCGAAGCGATCGGAGAGGCCATGCGGGCCCGCAACTATGTGCCGGACGTCACCCTTTGCTCCAGCGCCAAGCGGGCCAGGCAGACGCTGGAAGGCTTGGCGGGGCGCACCGACACCGGCCGGGTGCTGTTCTTCGACACGCTCTACAGCGAGGATGCGGCAGGCTATCTGGAGATCATCCGCAAAAATCGGGACGCTGGCCAGCTTCTGGTGATCGGCCACAACCCCATGACCGAAGATCTGGCCATGGCGGTGTCCGGAAATGGCGAGCAGACGGCGCGCGGCATGATGAATCACGGTTTTCCGACCTCCGGCCTTGCCGTGGTTCGCTTTCCCGGCAACCTTGCCGAAGCGGCCCAGGGCAATGGCTATCTCGAAGCTTTTCTCACGCCGGCCGACCTCTGAGGCCATTTCAAACGCGCGGTGCAGGGCCTATATCGGGCGCTGACGCGCAACCAGAGGCCTGATTTGGCATCATCGCTGACCAGTTTTACCGATGAGGCGAGGATTGCGCTCGACACGTTGTCGGGCCGCGCCGCCGGGCTCTTCTCTCCGTCAATGCGCCTTGGCGTCACCGGCCTGTCGCGCGCCGGCAAGACGGTGTTCATCTCCGCCCTCGTCCACAATCTCATTCATGGCGGTCGCCTGCCGCTGTTCGAGGCGCAGAAATCCGGCCGCATCGCCCGCGCCTTCCTTGAGGAGCAGCCGGACGATGCCGTTCCGCGTTTCCAATATGAAGACCATGTCGCGGCTTTGGTGAACGAGCGCGTCTGGCCCGACTCGACCCGCGCGATCTCCGAGCTCCGGCTCACCATCGAATATGAGTCGGCTTCCGGCTGGAACCGGTTGTTTTCAGCCGGAAAACTGTCGGTCGACATCGTCGACTATCCCGGCGAATGGCTGCTCGACCTACCACTGCTCGGCAAATCCTTCGCCGATTTTTCGCGCGAGGCGGTCGAGTTGGCCGCCCTGCCCGTCCGCTGCGACTTGTCGCAGGCCTGGCGTGAGTTGGCCTCCACCATCGATCCCGATGCCGACGCCGACGAGATGACCGCCCGGCGATTGGCCGAAAGCTTTGCCGCCTATCTCAAGGCCTGCAAGCTCGACGACCGCGCGCTGTCGACGCTGCCGCCAGGCCGCTTCCTGATGCCGGGCGATCTCGAAGGCTCGCCGGCGCTCACCTTCGCGCCGCTGATGACGCTGTCGCAAGGCCGGCCGCGCTCCGGATCGCTACGGGCGATGATGGAGCGCCGCTACGAGGCCTATAAGACGCATGTCGTCAAACCGTTCTTTCGCGAGCACATCGCCCGCCTCGACCGGCAGATCGTGCTGATCGACGCCATGCAGGCGCTCAATGCCGGCCCGGCCGCGATGGCCGATCTGGAGCGCGCGGTGACCGAGATCCTGTCCTGCTTCCGGCCCGGACGGGGCAATTTCCTGACCGACTTCTTCTCGCGCCGCATCGACCGCATCCTGGTGGCCGCGACCAAGGCGGACCATTTGCACCACGAAAGCCATGACCGGCTGCAGGCGATCGTGCGCCGGCTGACCGACCGGGCCGTCGCGCGGGCGAATTTCAGCGGTGCCGCCGTCGATGTCGTCGCCATGGCGGCGGTTCGCTCGACCCGCGAAGGCACGGTGAAGCGGGGGCGAGAGACACTCCCCGTCATCATCGGCACGCCGCTGAAAAGCGAGACGATCAACGGCGAGACATTCGACGGAAAGGCCGAAACCGCCATTTTCCCGGGCGATTTGCCGGAAAAGGTGGATGCCGTCTTCGACGTTTCCGGATCGCAGGTGGACAGCGCCGAACCGGCGATCCGCTTCGTGCGTTTCCGCCCGCCGAAGCTTGAACGCACCGCCGAAGGCGTCACGCTGTCCTTGCCGCATATCCGGCTCGACCGCGCGCTGCAGTTCCTGATCGGAGATCATCTGGCATGACCGCGCCCCGCAAACCGGCGGCCTTCCGCATCGAGCCTGAGACCGAGGCGCCGCCGCAACCACAGCGAAACAGCGCCGCCGAGGAGCCGCCGGCGCGCAGACCACGTGCCGCGAGGGCTGATGTAGCGGTCGTGATCCCCTCGGAAGTCGACGTCTTCGACGAGCCGGATATCGAGGCCGCGGTCCCGCCGCCGGCGACAGCGCCGAGAAAGCGCTCGCTGTTGTCCCGGCTGTTCTTCGGCGCTCTCGGCGTGCTCGTCTCGCTGGCGGTCGGCCTTTGGGCCGACCAGCTGATCCGCGACCTGTTCGCACGCGCCGAATGGCTCGGCTGGCTGGCGGCCGGCATGGCGGCGATCGCGCTGCTCTCGCTGCTCGTCATCCTGATCCGCGAATTCCTCGCCGTCGCCCGCCTTGCCGAAGTCGAAAAGATGCAGAAACGGGCCCTGGATGCCGTGGCGCGCGACGACCCGAAGGCGGCGCGCGCCTTGGTCGACGAGCTCTCGGCTTTCGTCGCCGCAAAACCCGAGACCGCCGCCGGCCGCCGTTCGCTGGCCGAATTGCGCGGCGAGATCATCGATGGCGCCAATCTGGTGCGGCTGGCCGAGACCGAGATCCTGTCGCCTCTCGATGCCCGCGCCAAAGTCATGATTCTGGAGGCGGCGAAACGCGTGTCCCTCGTAACGGCGGTCAGCCCGCGCGCGCTGGTCGACATTGCCTATGTCGTGTTCGAAGCCGGGCGGCTGATCCGGCGCCTCTCCGAGCTCTATGGCGGCCGCCCAGGCACGCTCGGCTTCTTCCGGCTGGCGCGCGGCGTGCTCGCGCATCTGGCGGTGACCGGCTCGATCGCGGTGGGCGATAGTTTCGTGCAGCAGATCGTCGGCCATGGGCTTGCCGCAAAACTCTCGGCAAAACTCGGCGAAGGCGTCGTCAACGGCATGATGACGGCGCGCATCGGCATCGCCGCGATGGAAACCGCCCGCCCCTTGCCGTTCATCGCCGTGAAGCGCCCGGGCCTCGGCGATTTCCTTTCGGCGCTGACGTCGTTCGCGGCACGAAAGGACGGCCGGGACGACCGATAAGGTAAACGCGCGACCCATCGCGGGTGACGAAGCATTAACCAATCTTCTGCATGGTCGGTCCGGTCCCAAGAATAGACTCTTTCGTGCCGGGTGTCGTCGATGAGAAGCGTGATCCTGTCCTGCGTCCTGCCTGCCGCCATTGCGATCGTCGCGCCGCTCGGCCTCGTCGAAAAGGCCCTTGGCGCAGAGCCGGACAAGCAGTTTTTTCGCTCCGTCGAAGGCAGATGGGTCGGCCCCGGCGAGATCATCGCCGGCAAGTACAAAGGCACCAAATTCACTTGCGATTTCAATGGCTCGACGCCCGCCAGCAAGCTCGGCATGACGCTTGACGGCGGCTGCAGGGTCGGCGTGTTCACGCAAAAGATGTCCGCCAGCGTCGAGCGCAAGGGCCGCGATGGCTATCGGGGCACCTTCATGGGCGGCTCGACCGAAAGCGGCATGGACATTGTCGGCGGCAATGTCGTCGACGCTGAGAAGGTCGTTTTCACCATCAACCGCAAGCAGTTGAACGGCGTCATGCAGGCGCGTGTCCCCGACGGCAATTCGATGACCGTGACGGTGGCCGTGCGCGTCGACAATCAGCTGGTGCCGGTGATCGGCATGAGCCTGAAGCGGGTCGATTCGGTCGAAGTCGGCGCCATCGCCAAGAACTGATCCGGCGCGGTTCCGGCAGTCCGCATCCGCCACCCCGCTACAAGACGGTTCAGGTCAAAGTCGGGAAGTGGCAGGCCACTTTGCGGCCCGGACGATATTCCTTCAGTTCCGGCCGCTCGGAACGGCACCGGTCCGCCGCGATTGGGCATCGCGGATGGAAGCGGCATCCGGACGGAGGCTTCAGCGGACTCGGCACGTCGCCGGTGAGGATGATGCGCTTGCGCGCGCCCGCACGCGTCGTCTCGACGATGGGAACCGCCGAGATCAGTGCCTGGCTGTAGGGATGGGCAGGTGTCGCAAAGATCTCTTCCGCCGGGCCCTCCTCGACGATAGAGCCGAGATACATGACCGCGATGCGCGTCGAGACCTGGCGCACTACAGAGAGATCGTGGGCGATGAAGATATAGGTGAGCTTCAACTTCTCCTGCAGATCGGCGAGCAGGTTGACGATCTGGGCCTGCACCGACACGTCGAGGGCGGAGACCGGCTCGTCCAGCACGACAAGGTCGGGGTTCAGCGCGATCGCCCGCGCTATGCCGACGCGCTGGCGCTGCCCGCCGGAGAATTCGTGCGGATAGCGCATCATATGGTCCGGCAACAGCCCGACCAGTTCGAACAGCTCCGCCACGCGCACGGTGATCTCACGCGCCGAAACCTTGCCGTGAATGCGCAGCGGCTCGGCGACGAGGTCGCCGACGCGCCGGCGCGGATTGAGCGAGGCCGAGGGATCCTGGAAGACCATTTGCAAGCGCCGCCGCAGCGGCCTGAGATCGGACAGCGACTTCGCGGTGATGTCGTCGCCTTCGAACAGAAGCTTGCCGTCGGTGATGTCGTAGAGCCGAACCAGGCAGCGCGCCAGCGTGGACTTGCCGCATCCGGATTCGCCGACAAGGCCGACAGTCTCGCCGCGCCGCACACTCAGCGAGACGTTGTCCACCGCATGGACCGTCCGCCTGCCCTCGGCGGAAAAGCGAGTGCCGATCGAAAAGCGTTTTGTCAGCGAACGCGTCTCGAGGATCGGCCGATCTGTATCTGTCATCAGCTCGCTCATGCCTGCGCCACCCGAAAGCACGCGGCGGCGTGCGCGCCCGCGCCGAGATCCGGCTTGCCGGCCTCGCAAGGCTCGTAGCGGACCGGACAGCGCGGGCCGAAGGCGCAGCCTTCCGGCAGCCGCAGCAACGACGGCGGCGAACCGGGGATGGCCGGCAGGCGGCGCGGTTTCTGGCCGGTCAGCGGCGGGATCGAGCCGAGCAGCGCGCGCGTATAAGGGTGTCGCGGATCGGAAAACAGCTCGGTGCGGGTGCCGCGCTCGACAACGCGGCCGGCATACATGACCATGACCCGGTCGGCGAGCTCGGAGACCACTCCCATATCATGCGTGATGAAGACCACCGCCGACTTGTGCTTCGCCCGCAATTTGCGCACGAGATCGAGAATGCCGGCCTGCACGGTGACGTCGAGCGCGGTGGTCGGCTCGTCTGCCACCAGCAGCGCCGGATCGCAGGACAAGGCCATCGCGATCACCGCCCGCTGCCGCATGCCGCCGGAAAGCTGGTGCGGATAGCGCGACATCGCCTCGTGCGGGTTGGGGAAATTCACCTCCGCCAGCAGCTGCTCGACGCGCTCCATCGCCTTGGACTTGCTGACACCACGATGCGCCCGGATCTGCTCGGCGATCTGCCAGCCGATGGTGTAGACCGGCGTGAGCGCCGTCATCGGGTCCTGGAAGATCATCGCGATCTCGTTGCCGCGCAGGCGCCTCAGCTCGCGCGGCGGCAGTCCCACCAGTTCGCGACCCTTGTAGCGGATCGAACCTTCGATGGTGGCGTTCGGGTCGGTGATAAGCCCCATCACGGCGAGCAGCGACACCGTCTTGCCGGAGCCGGATTCGCCGACGACGCCGAGGATCTCGCTTTCCTCCAGGTCGAAGGAAACGCCGTCGATGGCGCGAACCGGCCCATCATGGGTGCGGAAGGACACTTTGAGGTCGCGCACCGACAATATCATGAAGCCCTCAGGCGCGGATCGAGAAGGATGTAGACGAAATCGACCACCGCATTGGCGATCACCACGAACATGGACGCATACATGACCGTCGCCATGATCATCGGCAAATCGAGGTTCTGCAGCGCGTCATAGGTGAGCTTGCCGATGCCGTGCAGGCCGAACACGACCTCGGTCAGCAAGGCCGAGCCGCCCACCAGCGCGCCGAAGTCGAGACCAAACAGCGTGACGAAGGCGATCAGCGACGTGCGCAGCGCATGGCGAAACAGGATACGGGTCTCCGACAGGCCCTTGGCGCGGGCAGTGCGGATATAATCCTCCTGCATGGATTCGATGATGGCCGCGCGCAGCACGCGTCCGTAGATGCCGATATAGAGGATGGCCAGTGTGATCCATGGGATGACCAGCGTCAGGAACCAGCCTTTGGGATCGTCGGAAAAATTCTTGTAGCCAAGCGGCGGCACCCAGGAGAATGCCCAGCTGTCGTGATAGCGGCTCTGGGTGATCAGGTTCATCACCTCGCCCAGCCAGTAGACCGGCATGGAAATGCCGAGCAGGCCCAGCGCCATCAAAAGCTTGTCCAGCCAGCTGTCGCGGGTGGCCGCGGCGACGATGCCGATGATGATGGAGACGACCACCCACAGGACCGCGGCGCCGAACACCAGCGAAAGCGTGACGGGGATCGAATCCATGACGGCCGGCACAACCTTCCAGCCGCGGTTGACGAAGGAGGTCAGGTCGCCGGTGACGAAGATCTTCTCCATCATGCGTGTGTATTGCACGTAGAGCGGCTGGTCGAAGCCGAAGCTGTGGCGCACCGCAGCCAGCACTTCCGGCGACGCGTTGCGGCCGGCGATACGCGCGGCGGGATCGGCGCCGGGTGTGGCGAAGAAGATCAGGAAGACGATGACCGAGATGCCGAACATCACGAACAGCATCTGACCGAAGCGGCGAAGGATGGCATAAAACATCAGTCGCGCCCCAGCCGGACCTTGGAGCGCGGGTCGAGCGCATCGCGCAGGCCGTCGCCGAAGACGTTGAGCGCCATGACGGAAACGGCGATCGCCAGGCCAGGCACCAGCGCCACCAGCGGCCTTGTGTAGAGCAGCGCCTGCCCGTCCTGGATGATGGTGCCCCAACTCGCGGCCGGCGGCTGCACGCCGATCGACAGGAACGACAGCGCCGATTCCGTCAGCATGTTCAGCGCCATCATCAGCGGCACGAAGACGATCAGCGTGGTGGTGATGTTGGGCAGGATGTCGCGCCACAGGATGCGCCAGCCCGGCACGCCGAGATTGATCGCGGCGAACACGAACTCGCTGTGGCGCAGCGCCAGGACTTGGCCGCGGATCGGGCGCGCGACATAGGGTATATAGACAATTCCTATGATGATGATCGGCAGCCATAGGCTGCCCGACTGGATCTCGATCGGTCCGATCGCGATGCCTTGCGCGATGGTGACGATGGAAAGCGAGATCGCCAGCAGATAGATCGGAAACGCCCAGAGCACGTCGAGCAAGCGCGACAGCACCGTATCGGTGATGCCGCCGAAATACCCCGCGATCAGGCCCGCCATCGTGCCGACGATCAGCGTGAAGATGGTGGCCGCCCCCGAGATCAAAAGCGAGTTCAAGCCGCCATAGAGCAACCTTGCCATGACGTCCCGCCCCTGGCTGTCGGCGCCGAGGAAATAATTGCCGAGCCGCCAGGTCGGGCCGATCGGCGTGTAGCCAAGCCCCAGTCCCTCGGTCGACTGTTCCATCACCGGAACGTCGGCGCCGTCGATCTGGATGACGGCGTCGAGCGTCGAGGCGAACGGATCCGTGCCCGCCCATTTTGCGTAAAGCGGCGCGCTGAAACAGGCGAGGACGATGATGAGGAACACGGCCAGGGACGCCATGGCGGCCCTGTCCGTTGCCAGCTTCGCAAACGCGACGGCCCAGGGCCCTCGCGTCTTGCGCGGCATGGCGGCGACTTGGCTGGACACGATATGTGCCTTCCGCGGTTCGTTATTGCACCCAGGCCCCTTACTGCACCCAGGATTGGGTGATAATCCAGTTGAACTGCGGGTTGAACTTGAAATTGCCGATGCGCTTGCTGACGAAATCAAGCCGCTTCGGCGTGAAGAGGCCGACCGCCGGCGCCTTGTCGGTGACCTGCTTGTCGATTGCCGCCCACAATTTGTCGGCCGCCTTCTGGTCGGTCACGCCGAGGTCCAGCGCCTTCTGCATCTGGGCGTCGATATCCTTGTCGCAGAAGCCGGAAATGTTGATCGAGGCGTCCGAACCTTCGCGATAGGAAGCGCAGCTGAACAGGATGTTCAGGAAGTCCGACGCCGCCGGATAGTCCTTGTACCATTGGGTGACGGACATCTGCACTTTGTTGTTGGTGTTCTGGATATAGGTGAACTGCAGGTTGGACGAGATCGGCTTGACGTCGGCGACGTAGCCAATGTTGGTCAGCACGCTCTGCAGATAGACGCCGATGGAACGCGAAATGGCGGTGTCCTCGACGATGATGGTCACCTTCTGGCCCTTGGTGCCCGATTCCTCGACGAGCTGCTTGGCCTTCTCGACATCCGGAGCCGACCATTTGGCGCCCGGATTCTTGGTGAAGGGGCAATAGTCCTCATGTCCGGGGAAATCCGGCGGCAGGACCTGGCAGACCGGCGAAGCCAGCACCTTGCCGCCGAACAGCTTGACCAGCGTGTTGCGGTCGACCGCATAGGCGACGGCCTGGCGCGCCTTTTCATTGTCGAATGGGGCCATGCGGGTGTTCAGCGGCGCGTACCACCAGGCCGAAAGCGGCGAGATGTGCAGCTGGTCCATGGACTTGCTGCCGAGCTCGCCGAGGCGGTCGCTGGGCAGCGCGTCGAACATCCAGTCGGCTTCACCGTTCTGGATCGCCGTCACGGCGGCCTCTTCCGACAGGCCGAAATCATACTGCACGACATCCGGATAGCCGTCCGGCTGGGCTTCCTCGCTCCACAGCTTGAAATTGGGGTTGCGGGAAACCGTCATGCCCTTGTTCGGATCGAAGGCCGAGATCATGTAGGGGCCGGTGCTGGGGATCGGCTTGGAGCCCATATCTTCCGCCGGCGTGTCCGCCGGCAGGATCACGGCATGCGGCAAGGCAAGCTTGTAGAGGATCTCGGCGTCCGGCTTGGTGAGATTGAGGGTGATCGTGCCGGCCGTCTCGTCGGCGACGACACCGCCTTCCAGCGTGCAGCTCTTGGTATCGGCCAGGCATTTGTCGGCGCCAACGATGCCGGCATAGAAGGTGCCCGAGGTCGGCCCGGAAATCTTGAAGATGCGCTGGAAGGAGGCGACGACGTCCTTCACGCCAAGATCCTGGCCGTTGGAGAACTTGATGCCCTTGCGCAGCTTGAAGGTGAAGGTCTTGCCGTCATTGCTGACCGTGGGCAGCGCCTCGGCCAGGTCGGGAACGATGGAAAAGCCGTCGACGCCCTCGGCTTTGCGGAAGGCGACCAGGCCGTCATAGATCGGCTGGTACATTTGCCAGCCCTGGTCCGTGTAGTTGATATGCGGATCGAGCGTTCCGGCCGCCGATCGGGCGAGAAGGCGAATGGTGCCGCCGCGGTGCTCCTTGAGATATTCGGCCTGTGCCGGAGCGAGCCACGAGCCGGCCAGCAATGCGGCGGCCGACGCCGCCAAAAGCAGTTTCTTCATGTCGTCATTCCCCTTTTCTGTTGTCGTTGTCGTCCAGGAAGTCTCCCACCACACGCATGCAGAGTTCCTGCTCCTCGACATGCGGCATGTGGCTGGAATGCTCGAATATCTGCCAGCGCGATCCCTTGATGCCGTCCTTGAACGGCTGCACGGTCGCGGGCGTGGCTTCGTCGTGCCGGCCGGAGATGAGGAGTGTGGGAACCTCAATGGCCGACAGTCGGTCGATGACGCTCCAGCTCTTCAGCGTGCCGATAACGTGGAATTCGTTCGGGCCGTTCATCACATTGTAGACGGTCGGATTGCGCACGATCTGGGCGAAGGTTTCCGTCACCTCGGGCGGGAACGGCACGACCCGGCAGACATGCCGTTCGTAGAACCGCATCGTCGCTTCCTGGTAGGCCGGATCGTCCGTCGTGCCGGCCTGCTCGTGCTTCGTCAGCGTCTCCTGCACGTCCCTGGGCAGGTCGGCGCGCAGCCGGTTGGCCTCCTCGACCCAAAGCTTCATGGATGCCGGCGAGTTGGCGATGGTCAGCGACTTCAGGCCCTTCGGCCTGGTCACGCCATATTCGGCGCCCAGCATGCCGCCCCAGCTTTGACCCAGCACATGGAAGCCGCCACGGATGCCGAGATGGTCGACGAGGTTTTCCAGCTCGTCGATGAAGAGTTGGGGCGTCCAGAAGTCGGCGCCCTTTTCCGGCAGCAAGGTGGAATTGCCGCAGCCCAACTGATCGTAGTGGATGACGGCGCGGCCGCCTCGGGCAAGAAGCTTATAGGCATCGACGTAATTATGGGCAGCACCCGGCCCGCCATGCAGGATCACGACTGGGGCCTTGCCGGCATCGAGCGCGCCGCTGACCCGGTACCAGGTTTCATAGGCGCCGAACCCGGCCCGCCCTTCCTTGCTGACGATCTCGGACGGCATCCCGGCTCCCTGCGTGGTTGAAGACATCTCGCTGTCGCCTAGTTCGCTGCCCGGCCGGACTGCACCCACTCTTCCAGCATCTGCACGCCGAAGGCCGTGGCGCCTTCCCGGCCCAACGGCCGATCCTTGTCGGCGATTTCCTTGCCAGCTATGTCGAGATGCACCCAGGGGCGGTCCTCGGTGAAATTGCGCAGGAAGGCCGCGGCATAGGGCGCGTCGCCGTCTTCCATGTCCTTGGCGTGGTGACGGATGTCGGCGAAGGGCGATTGCAGCCCCTCGTCATAGGCCCGGTCGAGCGGCAGTTGCCAGAACCGCTCGCCGACCTTTTCCCCCGCCGCGATCATGCGCGAGGCGATGGTGTCGTCGGTGCTGAAAAGTCCGGCGAAGACCGAGCCGAGGCCCCGCATCACCGAATAGGTCAGCGTCGCCAGGTCGACGATCACCGAGGGACTGAAGCGCGAAGCGGCATAATAGAGGCAGTCGGCCAGGATCAGCCGGCCTTCCGCATCCGTGTCGAACACTTCCACGGTCTGGCCCGACGCCGTCGTGATGATGTCGCGCGGCTTGAGCGCCGTCCCGGACGGCATGTTCTCGGCAATGCCGAGCACACCGACGGCATGCACCGGGCTGCCTTGCCGGGCGAGCGCGATCAGCAGCCCGACAACGGCGGCCGCGCCGCCCATATCGGCCTTCATGTCGAACATCTGCTCGCCGCGCTTTATGCACAGACCACCAGAATCGAAGCAGACGCCCTTGCCGACGAAAGCCAGCGGCTGCGCGGGAGCGCCCTTACCGCGATAGCGCAGGACCGCGACGCGCGGCGGTCGCGCCGAGCCGGAGCCGACGGCCAGGATCGCATTCATGCCGAGCTCCTTCAGCCGCGCCGTGTCGAGGATCTCGACATCGATGCCGGCCTCGCGCAGCGGCTCCAGATGATCGTGGAAATTCTCGGGATGGAGATGGTTCGGCGGCAGGTTGACCAGCGTACGCGCATATTCGACGCCGTCGGCGATGGCATTGACCCGTGCCAGCGCCGCGTCTAGCTCCTGACCGGCGCCGATCAATTGCACCCGCAAAGTGCGGTCGGCGCCTGCTCCCTGACGGCGGTTGCGCAGGTCGAAACGGTAGCGCCGCAGCCGCATGCCGAGGGCGACCCGCGCCAGGATTTCCGCTGCGGGCAGGTCGACGCCGGCAAGCGGGTCCAGCATGAGGGTGGCTGCGCATTCGCCCTTGCCTTCCAGGTGCGCTGCAAGCAGACCGCCGGCGCGCGCCAGCGAAAGCGGGGTTACGGCCTCGGCCTTGCCCAAGGCCAGCACCACCACGCGGCGGGTCGACATCGCCTTCGGCGCGATGACATCGACGCAGGCGCCGGACTCCTCAAGCGCGGCCGGCTCGGAACACGCGCGGGACAAAATCCCGTCCATTTCAGCGTCGAGCGCCCCTGCCCGGGGGCCAAAACCGGTTTGAGCGGTTTGCAGGATGACGACGACCGAGGTTTCCGCGGAAATCTCGTCAGCCGCTTCGAAGACCGGCGCCGGCGACTGAGGCAAAAGCTCGTTCTCCCATTCTGAGGCCCTCCGCCGAGGCTCAGCTGGCGTCTAACGCAAAGCTTCGCCGGTCACCGGTGAAAACCGGCCATGCCGGTTTCCGCCGCTGGTGGAATGGCATCGGAGTGCCCAAACAATCGTTTTCGGATGGCGACTTGGTCGCTCTTGCCTTTTGGGTATCCCCGAACCGGCCAAGCGATCAAACGCCAATTTTGCTCAAGTCGATTGACAAAAACTCAACTGACATTTCATGATCGGCCAATGGCCCTGCCCTCACTCAATGGCATGCGCGCTTTCGAGGCCGCCGCGCGTCTCGGCAGCATCAAGGATGCAGCGGAAGAGCTGCATTTGACGCCCTCGGCCGTCAGCCGCCACATCCGCGCGCTCGAGAAGAACCTTGGCCAGGAGCTGTTCGAGCGCGGCTTTCGCCAGATCACGCCGACCATCAGGGGCTCATATTATGCGCGCGGCCTCTCCGAAGCATTCGAGGCTATCTGGCGCGCCACCGACGATGTCAGCTTCGTCCATGGTCACGGCAGGACCCAGCGGGTCAGGGTTCTCTGCGTGCCGGCGGTTTTGAACCTTTGGCTGGCGGACCGGCTGCCGAATTTCCGCAAGCTGCATCCGTCCGTGAACCTGGAGATCTCGACGTCGGGCAAGCGCGCCAACTTCGATTTGGCCATTGTCGACGAGTTCGTCTACAAGGCCGGCCCGGCCCTGACGCTGCTGATCCCGCTCGTTCTGACGCCGGTCTGCGCGCCGTCGCTGCTTGAGGGACCGGTGCCGCTCAGAACGCCCGCCGATCTGGTCAATCATCACCTCATCCACGAATGCGAGAGCATGCGCTGGCGGCGCTGGCTGGAACAGGAAGGCGTTCTGGACGCCACGCCGAAATCCAGCACGACGCTCGATGACTGCACCTTGATCATGCGCGAGGTGATAAACGGCGCGGGGATCGCTTTGGCCGACACCATGATGGCCCAAGACCTTTTGCAGCAAGGCAAGCTTGTCGCCCCGTTCAGCGCCCGCCACACCTATCCCGCCGGAATCTACCTGCACCAGCGCCGCAGCATCGGAAACAAGCCAGGCACCGGCCTGTTCCAGGATTGGCTGCTCGCCGAGATCGCCGACCATAAGCGCACGATGGGTATCTCGTAGCGCGTCTTGTCCGAAGCGCCGCGCAAGAAAAAGGCGGCGACCGACCGGCCACCGCCTTCGCATTGTCGACGGCTGGACTCAACCCTTGATGGTGGCGGTCAGCTCGTCATAGGCCTTGCAGGCTTCGTCGAGCGTCGTGGCGCCCTGATACTTCGTCGTCACAGCCTGCGCCTTGGCGGTCAAATCAGCCGCCTTGCTCGGATCCTTGGTGATGGCTTCCTGGAGCGCGGCAGCCATGTCCTGCGCATTCTTGGCGGCGATTTCCTGCGTGCATTCCGGTCCCTTGGAGCAAGCCGACCCGGCCAACGCCGCAACACCGACGGCAACGAGCAAAAACTTCTTCATGTCAATCATCTCCTCAAAAAAGGCAGCCGCCCATCGCCGCTGCCTCCACTGGCCGAAGCCGAACGTGCCATAACCTCCGATTGTGGCGTGAAGCAACGACCGGACCGCATAAACTTGTGTAATCAGGCTGCAACGTCGCGGCGTCCGTGTTGAGGCCGCCCGATGCATGTCGCCCAAAGCGCGCAGCGGTTTTGGGTCGACGACAGGAAATGTACGAAACGGGTTTTCAGCCCCGAAAACAAAGAGATAGCGTCTCACCGTTTTCGTGAAACGATGAGACGCTCCATGTCAGCTGGAGCAAAGTTCACCCGCGAGGCTGTAGCAGCGCCAGCACGACGGTCAATGCGGCAAGGACGGCGGTAAGGGTCAAAGGTCCCGTGGCGCCATGGGTATCCACGACATAGCCGCCGACAACCGCGCCGATGGTGATGGCAACCTGGAAGGAGACGACCATCAGGCTACCCGCAGCTTCCAGCGCATCAGGTGCCGCGCGGGACAGATTGGTCGGCAGCACGACCGGCGCCATGCCGAAGGCCAAGCCCCAAAGCGTGACGAATGTGAACGCGACGCCAATGTGCACGCCCCAAAGCACCAATGCCAGCGCCGCAAACGCCATCAATGCGGCGTTGCCCGCGAGCGCCATGCGGATATTGGCGTCGGCCATACGGCCGCCGGCGACGTTGCCGATCACAGCCGCGATGCCAAATCCGAGCAGGGCCAGGGCAATTGGCCCGGTGGCGAGGAGCGTCACGTGTTCGAGGAAGGGGCGCACATAAACAGAGCCGGCAAAATGCCCCGTCATCAGCAAAAGAATGGCAAGCATACCGAGTTGGATGCCGCGCCGCTGTGTCAGCCGAAATACGTCAGCCAGACTATTGCTGGCCGTCGCAGGCAGGGTCGGTAGGCTCAGCAATTGCAGCAGCATGGCAATCACTGCCAATCCCGCCGTCAAGGCCATGGCGCTGCGCCATCCCAGCCAGTCGCTGATCAACGCCCCCATTGACGGGGCGGCGATGGTGGCGAGCGAGACGCCGAGGGTGACGATGCCCATGCCCCGACCTGTCGCATTGGCGCCGACCAGCCTGGCCACGACGGCAACCGAGAGTGCCCAGAATGCGCTGAGAGCGATTCCGAGCCCGGCCCTGCCCAGCAGCAACAGCCAGAAATTGGGCGCTAGCGCGGCAAGGAGGTTGGAACCGACCGCCAAGGCGCTGAGGCCAACCAGCACCGTCTTGCGGTTCAATCGTCCGATGAGAACATTGCTCAACATGGCCGTCACGGCGCCGACCGAAGCCGTGGCGGTGACGACCTGTCCGGCGGTTCCTTCGCTGATGCCGAGGTCCCGCGCCATCGGCGTCAGCAGGCCTGCCGGCAGGAATTCGGCTGATACCAGGGCAAAGCTGGTGGCCGCCAATGAAATGACCGCAAACCAGGCGGCTGCGTTCCACGGGGCTGGCGCGGCGTCATCAAGGTCTATCGCCGCGTCTTCAGGCTGTAATGTTGTGTCTGTCACTGAAAGATCTCCAAGGTCTGGAGGTCTTCAATAGACGAGTCTTCTCGGATGATATGTACCTTATAATCCGAAATTCATGTCCGTTCGTCCGGGCATTGTGCGGCGCACAACGCCTGGCGAGACATTGGTGATGCGTTTGAACGCGCGCGCGAAGGATGCTTCGCTATCATAGCCCAAACGGGTAGCGACCTCGGCAACCGACAGGCCGTTTTGCCCGAGCAACTCGCGGGCAAGCTGCATCCGCAGACGGGCGAGATAGTGGGCAGCGCCCTCCCCTAACACAGCGCTGAAGCGCTCGGCGAAAATCGAGCGCGATTGGCCTGCCAGGGCGGCAAGGCTTTCCAGGGTCCAGTTATGACCGGGGTCTCGATGCATGGCTGCCAGAGCGCGGCCGATATGGGGGTCGCGGATGGCTGCAAGCCAGCCGGTGGTCGAAGCTCCAGTGCAATTGACCCAGCAGCGGATAAGCCGGGCGGTCAGCAAGTCCGCCATACGGGACAGAATCGTGGCGCTGCCCATCTGCGGTTGCGCGGCCTCCGCCGTCATAGCCGCCAGCAAAGGACGGACGACCGGATCGTTGCCGGCCACATCGCACCCCTTGATAATAGATGGCATCAACGTGATCAGTGGATTGAGCGCACAGACGCCCAGGGCCATGGAGCCGCAGAAAAGGGTGCTTGTCGCGCCCGTCCCTTCCCGCACCACCTCACAGACATTGCTCCCCAACTTGGTAACCTGGCAACTCTCGAGCGAGTCGTCGACAACGTCCGGCGCACTAGCCAGCCGATGGGCGATACCTTGCGGCAACAGCACCAGATCGCCATCACGCAACTCCTGCCAGCCATCCGCCTCGGTATAAATCCAGCATGGACCCTGGCCGACAAAGTGAAAGCGAAGCAGCTTCTGTTGCGGAAAGGCGATGCTCCATGGATGCCGGAGCTCGCAGCGGCCATAGTTGACCCCACTCAAGCGAAAGTCCTGTAGGACTTCGCTGAGCGCATCCATCGGGATATGCAGAGGCGGGCGGGACGAATAGTCAGGCATTCGGCTACTGTATACGCCGAACGTCCGGCAGGCAAGCGGAGGCCGCTTCAACGGCACCCTACCCTTCAAGTCAGTCCGCCCGCCCTTGCCTCTCGCTCCCGGGGCATGCAAGGAGTGCTTCGAGCAACGGGATGACAGGCATGGCAGTTGAAGCGTCGAGCAGCGATCTGGTGCAGGTTGTGGCGCTGCTCGCCGCGGGCGTCGTCGCCGTGCCGATCTTCAAGCGCATGGGGCTGGGCTCGATCCTCGGCTACCTCGCCGCCGGCGTGGTCATCGGTCCGTTCGGCCTGCGCATCTTTTCTGAATCGGAAGCGATCCTCCACGTCGCCGAGCTCGGGGTCGTCATGTTCCTGTTCATCATCGGGCTGGAGATGCAGCCGTCGCGGCTCTGGGGCCTGCGTCGCGAGATTTTTGGCCTGGGTGCCTTGCAGGTCGGCGTCTGCGCAGTCCTGCTCACTCTCGTCGGACTGGCCGGAGGCTTTCCCATCGCGCAGTCCTTCGTCGCCGGCGCCGGCTTCGTCCTGACCTCGACGGCGATCGTCATGCAGTTGCTCGAAGAGCGCGGTGAGATCGCCACGCAGAAAGGCCAGCGCATCGTCTCCATCCTGCTGCTCGAAGACCTGATGATCGTGCCGCTGCTCGCGCTTATCGCATTCCTCGCGCCGGGCGGCGCCGAAACCAGCCTTTCGGAGCGGCTGACCGAAGTTGGGATCGGCATCGCCGCGATCGTGGGACTGGTCGTGGCCGGCCGTTACCTGCTCAATCCGCTCTTCCGCATCCTGGCCGATGCCCGCGCCCGCGAGGTCATGACCGCCGCGGCGCTGCTGGTGGTGCTGGGATCGGCCTTGGCCATGCAGCTCTCCGGCCTGTCGATGGCGATGGGCGCCTTCCTCGCCGGCGTGCTGTTGTCGGAATCGACCTTCCGCCACCAGCTCGAAGCCGACATCGAGCCCTTCCGCGGCATCCTGCTCTGCCTGTTCTTCCTCGCCGTCGGCATGTCGCTCGACCTTGGCGTCGTAGCCCAGAACTGGCGGCTCATCGCCATCTATGTCGTCGCCTACATGGTCATGAAGGCATTCGGCATCTACGTCGTCGCGCGCATTCTGAAAAGCGGCCATCGCGAGGCGCTCGAACGCGCCGTCTTCATGGCGCAGGGCGGCGAGTTCGCCTTCGTGCTCTATTCGTCCGCTGCCGCGGTCGGCATCATCGACGGCCGCGCCAACGCCACGCTGACTGCCATCGTCATCATCTCGATGGTGCTGACGCCGCTCGCGATCGTGGCGCTGCATTACCTCACCCCGCGCGACGAGCAGTCCCTCGACGGCGTCGACATCGCCGACGGCCTCACCGGCAGCGTGCTGATCATCGGCTTCGGCCGCTTCGGCCAGATCGCCAGCCAGCCGCTTTTGCTGCGCGGGATGGACGTCTCGATCATCGACAACGAGGTGGAGATGATCCAGGCGGCGGCCGATTTCGGCTTCAAGGTCTACTACGGCGACGGCACGAGGCTGGACATCCTGCATGCGGCTGGCGTCGGGCGCGCCCGCGCGGTGCTGATCTGCGTCGACAAGCCCGACGCCGCCGTGCGCATCGCGCAGCTTATCAAGGCCGAATTTCCACTGGTCACCATCCTGGCGCGCGCCTTCGACCGCGGCACCGCGCTGCAGCTCGTGCGCGCCGGCGTCGACTATCAGCTGCGCGAGACCTTCGAATCGGCGCTGGTCTTCGGCGGCTCCGCGCTGGAGGCGCTTGGCGTCGATCCCGAGGAGGTCGCCGAAGTCATGGAGGATGTGCGGCGCCGCGACGAAGCGCGCTTCGAGACGCAATTGGCCGAGGGCGTGCGCGCCGGCCAGCGTTTCCTCAAGGGCAATATAGGCACTCCGATCCCGACACCGCTTACCCAGCCGCGCCGCGCCGGCCGCGCGCTGAACCAGGAAACCGCCGTCGTGCTGAACCAGGCAGAGACCAAGAACTGAGGGGCAAATATGGCAGGGCTTGATCCGCGAGCGCTTTCGGTCATCAAATTCTGGCGCGACGCCGGCGAGGACGCCTGGTTCGAAAAGAGCGACGCCTTCGACGCCGGTTTCCGCAGCCGCTTTCTCGAGCTGCATTACGCCGCCGCGCGGCGCGAATGCGACGACTGGAATGCGCATGCCGAAGGATCGCTGGCGTTGATGATCCTGCTCGATCAGTTCCCGCGCAACTGCTTCCGCGGCACCGGCCACATGTACGCGACCGATCCGCTCGCCAGATACTTCGCCGACAGGGCGATCGCCGCCGGTCAGGACCTCGAGCTGGAAGAACTGTTTCGCGTCTTCCTCTATCTGCCGTTCGAGCATTCCGAATTGCTGGCGGATCAGGAACGGTCGGTGGAACTCACCGCCGAGCGAGCGCCGCACTATCTTAAATACGCCAATGAGCATCTGGAGATCATCCAGCGCTTCGGTCGCTTTCCGCACCGCAACCGCATGCTCGGCCGTGCGACGACGGCCGAGGAGCAGGCATTTTTGGACGGCGGCGGGTTTTCCGGCTGACCGGCCGGCTTCGGAGCAATTCCAGGAAAAGTGTGGGCGGTTTTCCGTCCGGAATTGCGACAATGCAAAATCAGCCGAGCCACCATTCGCGGCCCGAAGGCAGCCGCTCGATGCCGGACGTATCGACGGCTTCGAGCCGCTCCGATACGCTTCTGCCGCCGACGGAAAGCCCTGGCGCGATCTCGGCCAGCGGCGCCAGCACGAAGGCGCGCTCCAGCATGCGCGGATGCGGCACTTCGAGGCCGGTCTCGTGGATCACCCGGTCGCCGAACACCAGGATGTCTATATCGATGCGGCGCGGCCCCCAGCGCTCCTCGCGCACGCGCTTCAGCCGCTTCTCGACATCGAGGCAAAGCTCAAGCAGCGCGCGTGGCGAAAGCGCCGTCTCGATCGCGGCAGCGGCATTGAGGAAATCGGGCTGGTCGAGCTTGCCCCACGGCGGCGTGCGGTAGAGCGACGAGACGGCGGTGACGCGCGTCGCGTCGTCGCCGTCCAGCATTCGCAATGCCGCGCCCATGGACTTCGCCGGCTCGCCGAGATTGCCGCCGAGACTGAGGTAGACGGCGCTATTCTGGCCAGACAACGGTCACCTCGACATGATCGAGCACGCCCGGCACCGGGGCGTTCGGCTTGCGCACGGTGATCGCAGCTTTCCTGATCTGCGAGAATCGCGCTGTCAGCGCCTTCGCCACCTCCAGCGCCAGCGCCTCGATCAGGAAGCGGCGATGTCCGGTCACGATCTTTTCGATAACCGAGAAGGCGACGCCATAATTGACGGTGTCTTCGATGGAATCCTCAGTCAGCGGCCGGCTGGGCTCGACCGTCAGCTCGGCATCGACGTAGAAACGCTGGCCAAGCGTCTCCTCCTCGTCCAGCACGCCGTGGCGGGCGAAGAAGGCGCAGTTCTTCATGCGGATGAGGTACATGATCAGTGTCCGGAAGGAAGCTCGGTTTCGCGTTGAAGCATAGCATCGGTGACCGCCAGCGCATCCACGTTGATTGCGACATCGTGGACGCGAAACAGGTCGGCTCCCTTCAAGCGCAGGATGACACTGGTGGCCGCCGTGCCGGCAGCCCGTTCCGCGGGATCGCGCCCGGTGGCGGTGCCGATGAAGCGCTTGCGCGAGGTTCCGGCCATCAACGGGTAGCCGAGCGCCTGAAGCTCGGAAAAACGCGCCATCAGGTCGAGGTTTTCCTCCGCCGTTTCCTTGGCGAAGCCGAAGCCGGCATCGAGCACGATCTGGCTGTCGGCGACATTGCCGGCGCGCGCGATCTCCAGCGATTTGCGCAGGAACAGGAACTGGTCCTCGATCACGTCGGGCAGCTTCTGCCGTTCGCGCCCGGTATGCATGATGACGAGCCCGGCGCCTGTCTCGGCCGCGACGCGCGCGATGCCCGGCTCACGTTGCAGCCCCCAGACGTCGTTGACGATATGGGCGCCGGCGGCGACGCCAAGCCGCGCGGTGTCCTCGCGATAGGTGTCGACCGAGATCAGCGCCTCGCCGGAAGCGGCGAGCGCCGCGATGACCGGCAGCACGCGCGCCTGTTCTTCCTCGGCGGAGATCGGGGCGAAACCGGGCCGCGTCGATTCCCCGCCGACGTCGATGATCGCCGCGCCCTGCTTCACCATGCGGTGCGCCTGCTCCAGCGCCTTCTCGGGCGCGATGAACAGGCCGCCGTCCGAAAAGCTGTCGGGCGTCACGTTGAGGATGCCGGCGACGACCGCCTTCGGACCGAGGTCGAGATAGCGTCCATGCGCCAGCTGCCATCGCCTTGTCGTCATTGTCCATCAACCATGCGTGATCCGCGCGAAATCAATTCCGTTGCGCTGGCGACGGCCCTAAAGCAAGGTGCGTGAAGAGGCAATATGATGAACCGCTCCCTGCTCTGCGCCCTGATGCTCTCGCTCACTGCCCTGCCGGCGGGCGCGGCCAGTCTGGTCAAGACCTACAGCTATTTCAGCGTCGGCGGCCGCACGCTCGACGATATCCAGAACCAGCTGTCGAGAAACGGCCCCGAGGTGAAGAGCACCGGCTCGCGGCATCCCGGCGCCACGCAAATGGCCTTCACCACCCGCATCAGCTACGCGCAGAGCGCCGGGTCCTGCCGCATCGCCGACGCGGCCGTCACCTTGAAGGTCAAGGTAATCCTCCCCGAATGGCGGCGCCCGCGCAAATCCGATCCCGGCGTCAGGCTGGTCTGGGATACGCTCTCGGCCGACATCAAGCGGCATGAGGAGCGCCATGTCGAGATCGCCAAGAACCATGCGCGCCTGCTCGAGGATGCGCTGAAGGCACTCCCACCGCAAAAGACCTGCGAGCAGGCGAAGCTCAACGCCGCCGCGGTCCAGGCAGCCGAGCTCGCCAGGCACGATCAGGACCAGGTCCGCTTCGACCGCGTCGAGAGCGTCAATTTCGAAAGCCGTATCCTTCGGCTGATGCGCTACCGGATGGAGCGTGTCGAAGCCGGCCAGCTGCCGCCGCCTTGACTTGAGAGCCGAGCCCTGTCCGGGGCCAATTTCATCCAAGCATGGTGCCAGACCGGAAAAACTTTCGAGTGATGGTCGAAATCGGCCTATATCGAACGACATAATGCGGGTTCGAAGCGCCAAAGCCTCGGGTCCACGATGAGAAATGACAGGTGCGACCGGCCAAAGCCGTCTTGGCGCACCAAGCACCAGCCTTTGAAAGAATGACGCATGGACCAGACCGTCGAGAACCAGGCGATGGCGCCGAAAGCCGCGCCGCTGATGAGCGAGAGCGAGAAGAATACCATCATCGGCGGCGTGCTGTTGTCGATGCTGCTGGCGGCCCTCGATCAGACCATCGTAGCCCCTGCCCTGCCGACGATCGCCGGCGCGCTCGGCCATGCCGAATATCTGCCGTGGATCGTCACCGGCTATCTTCTGACCGCGACCGCGATGGCGCCGCTCTACGGCAAGATTTCCGATGTCTACGGGCGCCGCCCTGTCATCTACGCCGCCATCCTCGTCTTCCTGTTCGGGTCGCTGGTCAGCGCGCTCGCTCCCAACATGCTGGTGCTGGTCATCGGCCGCGCCATCCAGGGCGCCGGCGGCGGCGGTCTCTTCGCGCTGGCCCAGACGGTCATCGGCGACCTCGTGCCGCCGCGCGAGCGCGCCCGCTATGCGGCCTGGATCGCAGGCACATGGGCGGTCGCCAGCGTCGCCGGCCCACTGCTCGGCGGCGTGTTTGCCGAACATCTGCACTGGTCGCTGATCTTCTGGATCAACCTGCCTATCGGCTTCCTGGCCATGGCCATCATCAACAACCCGTTAAAGAAGCTGCCGGTCGCGGCCAAGAACCATCGCATCGACGGCTTGGGCGCCGTGCTGCTGGTTATCGCCACGACGCTTCTGCTCCTGGCGCTCAGCTGGGGCGGCAGCGCCTATCCCTGGTTTTCCCGCGAAATCCTTGGGCTGGTTGCCTGCTCGGCGGTGTTCTGGGCCGCCTTCGCGCTCAGGCTGCTCAAAGCGGCCGAGCCTTTGATCTCGCTCGAAGTCTTGAGCAACCCGATCGTGCTCGCCGGCACACTGTCGATGTTCCTCTTGCAGGCCGCAAATATCGGCGCCTCGGTATACCTGCCGGTCTATCTGCAATCGGTCGTCGGGCTTTCGGTCAGCGAATCCGGCACCGCGATGCTCGGCCTCCTGCTCGGCACGGTCGCCGGCGCGACCTTCAGCGGCCGCACGATCCCGCGCTTTGTCCATTACAAGCGCATCGCCATGATCGGCGTCGGCCTGGCCATCGTCTGCATTGGCGTGCTCAGTGCCATTGCGGAACACGCCTCGTTGCTCGAGGTGGAAATCCTGACGACTTTGATCGGCCTTGGCAGCGGAACGACATTCCCGGTTGCCACCGTCTCGGTCCAGAATGCCGTCGATCGCGCGCATCTCGGTGTCGCGACGGGCGTTCTGACCTTCCTGCGCACGCTGGGCGGCGCGCTCGGCGTGGCCATGCTCGGCGCCGTCGCGCTCGGCTACGGCCTGCCATTGTCCTCAGAAGGCTCGCACACGCATATCCATCAGGCATCGGCGTTGCCGTTCGTGATGATCTTCGTCGCCGCCGGAGCAACGCTCGTTCTGGCGCTGATCACGCTAGCCCTGATGCCCGAAAAGGAACTGCGCGGTCACGACGAGCAAACCGCCCCCGCGCTTGCGGAGTAGATCGCTTGAAGGTGCGTTGAGATTCAGGTCAGGCCGAGTCGAGAAGGGCAGTTTCCGAGAACCGGAGCGGAGCGTACTTGAAGTACGTGAGCACCGGAAGCGCAGGAAGCTGCCGTTCGCAGTCCGGCATCACCTGAATATCAATATGCCTTAATCATGCACGCCGAGCTTCTTCTGCAGGCTGGTCGACGAGGTCGTGTACTGAAAGACGATGCGCTCGCCCGGGCTGACGATCCGCTTGGCGGCCTGCGCCATCAGCGCCACCTCATGGAAGCCTGACAGGATCAGCTTGAGCTTGCCCGGATACCAGTTGATGTCGCCGACGGCAAAGATGCCCGGGATCGACGTCTGGAACTTCTCGGTGTCCACCGGGATCAGGTTCTCGTGCAGGTTAAGGCCCCATTCGGCGATCGGCCCGAGCTTCATGGTGAGGCCGAAGAATGGCAGCATGCGGGTGCACGGCACCTCGACGTCGCCATCCGGGCCGCCCTTGATGGTCGCCGATGACAGCTGGCCGTCGGCGCCGGCAAGGCCGCTGACCTGGCCGACCAGGAATTCGAGCTGCTTCATCTCCTGCATGGCATACATTTTGTTGACGCTGTCGGGCGCGGCCCGGAATTCCGGGCGGCGATGCACCAGCGTCACGCTTTTGGCGATCGGCTGCAGGTTGAGTGTCCAATCGAGCGCCGAATCGCCGCCGCCGACGATGACGAGATCGTGGCCGCGAAATTCCTCCATGCGCCGGACCGAATAGAAGACGCTCTTGCCTTCGTACTCCTCAATGCCCGGAATGGGCGGACGCTTGGGCTGGAACGAGCCGCCGCCGGCGGCGATCACCACCACCTTGGGCTCGAACAATTCACCTTCATCGGTGGCGACGCGGAAACTGCCGTCCTCCAGCTGTTCAAGGCTCGACACCATGCGGTTGAAGGTGAAGTCCGGCTTGAACGGATGGATCTGCTCCATGAGCTTGTCGACCAGGCCTTGCGCGGAGATCGTCGGCCAGCCTGGAATGTCGTAGATCGGCTTTTCAGGATAGAGCTCGGCGCATTGGCCGCCGGGACGATCGAGAATGTCGATCAGATGGCATTTCATGTCGAGCAGACCGAGCTCGAACACGGCGAACAGGCCGATCGGCCCTGCCCCGACAATGAGAACGTCCGTTTTGATGGTATCGGTCATGCGCTGCGCCCTGATTGGGAATGCGGCGAGACTGCATGAGCTATGGGCCGCTGCCAAGCTGCCGGCGCGAAAGAATATTGGGAAACTGCCAAGGTGTGTCGAGATTCAGGTCAGGCCGAGTCGGAGTCGAAGACGGGCGCGAAGCGACCAAACTGGGTGACTTCCGAGAACCGGCCAACGCCGGCCGTAGCCTTCGTAGAGCGGAGACACTCATGAGGGCTTCGGCCGGCGAAGGCCGGAGCGGAGCGTACTCAAACTACGTGAGCACCGGCCTACGCCGGCCGTAGCTTATTTTAACCGCCACGCCATTCGTGAGTGCTTCGGCCGGCAAAGGCCGGAAGCGCAGGAAGTCGCCATTTGCAGGCCGGCCTCACCTGAATATCGACGCGCCTTAACCCTGGCGCGCGGGGACCCGAACCACCAGCCCGTCCAGCGCGTCGCGCACCTTGATCTGGCAGGAGAGGCGCGAGTTCGGCTGGACCTCGTAGGCGAAGTCCAGCATGTCCTCCTCCATCGCCTCCGGCTCGCCGACCTCCGCCGTCCATGCTTCGTCGACATAGACATGGCAGGTCGCGCAGGCACAGGCGCCGCCACATTCGGCTTCGATGCCCGGAACCGCATTGCGGATCGCGTTTTCCATGACTGTCGAGCCGTTTTCGGCTTCCACGTCAAATCGGGTCCCGTCATGGGCGATGTAAGTCAGCTTGGTCATTAAGTCACCTGAGGAGTCGCAGCCGAGATAATCACTCTGCCGGACAAGTCAACTGCGGCGCGAAAGCGCCACGAAATGACGTTTTTCAGAAAGGCGGGATACTAGCGGCTGATGCCGGCGATGAAGTCGCGCACTTCCTCGATCAGCGTGCTGAGCCGCTTGAGCGCCCGGACGTCTTCCGGCTGGGTTTCGATGATCGCCGCACAGTCGGCCACCGCAAAGGCGCCGATGCCGCGCGCCGAGCCCTTCAGGCCATGCGCCAGAAGCACCCTTTGCCTCGCGTCGGCATCCGCGATCTGGTCACGGACCGACAGCGACTGATGCACGAACAGCGCCAGAACCTCGCGTTCGAGGTCGCGGTCGCCCATTGTCTGGCGTGCCAGATGGCCGAGATCCACCGGTCGGGCTCCAGCCGTTCCGGAGGCGTCGCCCCCCGGCATGGAAAACGCAATACCACTTTCGCCACGCATACGCACTGCAACTCCATCAAGCGGGCAGACGGGCCCACGAAAATAGGCGCTCCCGGTCGCCAACGGGTTAACGACTGCAGGGAAAAATGTTGTCACGGAGGCAGCCGGATCACGTCTCCGTTAACCTTATATTTAAAGTTTTACGTATCGCCCGGAATGCATGTTTTCTTTACCCCTGTGTGTCATTACGATACGAAGGTCCATTTTTCAGCCTCCTGCGCGGGATAGACAAGCCAGAATCGGGCCAGAATCAGGCCAAAATCATAAGTCCCGCGGCAGCTAGTACAGGGTAGCGAAGGCATGGCTAAGAAACCAACGACGACGAAGTCTCTCGAGAATGACGTGGCCGCGGAACTGGAAAAGGCGCTTGACCTTGACCTTAACGGCGACGAAGGCGGCCTCGACATGGCGGCGTCGATGGAGGATCTCGAAGCGCAGATTTCGGCGGCGGCCGACGAGCTGGCGCGCGAAGGGCGCAGCCATAGGACGGAGCCGGCAAACAATCCCCAGCCTGCCAACCCCCAGCCTCCGAGGGCGCCCGCTGCCAAGCCGGCCGAGTTGCGCCCGGTCGAGCCGCGCAATGGGCAGCCGTCCGGTTTTACGCCTCCAGCCGGCTTCACGCCCGCCAATGATGACCGCCAGAAGGACTACAAGACGCTGCTGCACAGCCTCAATCGCCGTGCGTCCAGCACCGTCTACTGGGTGATCGCCTTTATCTCGCTGGCCTGGATCGCCGGCGCCGGCGGCCTGGCCAACCTGTTGTTCGGTCCCGGCATCTGGAAGATCCGTACCGTCGACCAGTTCTTCGCCCGTCCCGAGTTGATCGGCCTGGCGGTTGCCGCGATCGTTCCGGTCATCCTGTTCTGGGCTTTCGCCGCCATGATCCGGCGCGCGCAGGAAATGCGCCTCGCCGCGCAATCCATGACCGAGGTCGCCTTCCGCCTGGCGGAGCCCGAAAACCTCGCCCAGGACCGTGTCATGATGATCGGCCAGGCCGTTCGCCGCGAGGTGGCGGCCATGGGCGAAGGCATCGAGCGCACCCTGGCCCGCGCGGTCGAGCTCGAAACGCTCGTCCACGGCGAAGTCAGCCAGCTCGAACGCTCCTATTCCGAGAACGAGGCCCGCATCCGTTCGCTGGTCGACGGTCTCGGCAGCGAGCGCGAGGCGGTCGTCACCCATGCCGAGCGCGTGCGCGCCTCCATCGCCAGCGCTCACGAGACGCTGCGCGACGAGATCGGCTCGGCCAGCGACATCATCCGCGACTCGATCCTCAACGCGTCGACCAAGCTGTCGATGACGATCAACAATTCCGGCGACACGCTGATCGACCGCATCAATGAAAGCTCGACGTCGATCTTCGATTCGGTGGAATCGCGCCTTGACAACATCACGGACCGTCTTTCGACCTCCGGCGAGGCCTTCGCGAGCCTGCTCGACACCCGTATCGCCAAGCTCACCGACACCACGGACGGCCTGACACGCTCGCTAACCGACCTGCTCGACGACCGCACCAACGGCATGGTCTCGCTACTCGGCGGCGCGGCGCGTACCTTGAGTTCGGAGTTCGAGACGAGCCTCAGCGGCATCGAACGGACCCTGGCCGAACGCGGTCAGGCGCTGATCAGCGAATTCCAGACCCGCGCCGAGGCGCTCGACACCGGTACGCAGAAACTCAACGCCGCCCTTGAAGCCCGCGCCCGCCAGATCAACGAGACGCTGGTCGAGCGCGCCCGTGAGATCGCGCACACCTTCGCCGAGAGCAAGGACCAGCTGTCGTCGATGATCGATCAGGGCAAGACGCAGATCGGCGCCGACATGGCGGACATCATCTCGTCGACCTCCTCCATGCTCGAAGCCCGCGCCACCGACTTCGCGGGGCGCATGGAAGCGGCCAGGCATGTCGTCTCGCGCTCATTCGATTCCGATATCCAGCGGCTGGCCGATGCCCGTGTCGGCATCGAGGAAGCCGTCGAGAACCACAGCCGCGCGCTTTCGGAGAGCCGCGAGCGCATGGCGGCCGCCATGCAGGAGGACTTGGCGAAATTCGCCGAAGGCCGCGTGGCAATCGATGCCGCCGTCACCAACCAGGTGCAGAAGCTGGCAGAAGGCCGCAGCCTGATCTCGCGCGCGCTGGAAGAAGACCTGCGCAAGGTCAACGAGTCGCGCGCTGCCATCGATGCGTCGCTGGGCAGCCATCTGGAGCAGCTCGAAGAAGGCCGCAACCGCCTGTCCCAGGTCTTGAACGAAGACTCCGGCAGGCTCGTCCAAGCCCGTACTATGATTGACGAAATGGTCGCCGGCCATGTCGGGAAGCTGGCCGAAGGCCGCAACATCCTGGCGCGCGCCCTGGAGGCCGATCTCAACAAGCTGCAGGACAGCCGCGCCTCCATCGACGGCCTTGTCGCCGGTCAGGTCGAGAAGATCGCCGAGGGCCGCGCGGTGCTCGCCAAAGCGCTCGAGACCGACATCATCGGCATCCGTGGCCTGATCGAGACCCACTCGACCAAGCTCGCCGAGGACCGCGGCGAGCTCAGCCGCGCCCTTGAAAGCGATCTGAGCGACATCCGCGGCCTGATCGACAGCCACGCCGGCAAGCTCGCCGAGGACCGCAGCCTGCTGTCGCACACGCTGGAAGCCGACCTCGCCAAGCTCGCCGAAAGCCGCGCCTCGATCGACGGCCTTGTCGCCGGCCAGGTCGAGAAGCTCGCCGAAGGCCGCGACATCCTCAAGCGTGCCCTGGAAGCCGACCTCAACGCCATCAAGGGTGCCATCGCGGGACATTCGGACAAGGTGCTGGAAGATCGCTCACAGCTTTCGAAAGCGCTTGAAACCGACCTACAGGCCGTCAGCGGCGCCATCGCCGACCATCAAAACAGGCTCGTTCAGGACCGTTCCGTGCTGTCGAAGTCGCTGGAGGACGATCTCGCCAAGCTGGCGGAGAGCCGCTCCAGCATCGACGGGCTGGTCGCCGGCCAGGTCGAGAAGCTCGCCGAAGGCCGCGACATCCTCAAGCGCGCGCTGGAGGCCGACCTCAACACAATCCAGGGCGCGATCGTCGATCATTCGCAGAAGATCACCGATCACCGCGCCGAGCTTTCGCGTGCGCTGGAGACCGATATGGCTAATGCCAGCGGCCTCATGCAGACCCATGCCGACCAACTGTCGCAGAACCGGGCGACGCTGTCCAAGGCGCTCGAGGACGATCTTGCCAAGCTCGCCGAGAGCCGCGCCGGCATCGACGGCCTGGTCTCCGGCCAGGTCGAGAAGCTCGCGGAAGGCCGCGACATCCTCAAGCGTGCGCTGGAAGCCGACCTCGCCAAGCTCGCCGAAAGCCGTTCCTCGATCGACGGCCTGGTCGCCGGCCAGGTCGAGAAGCTCGCCGAAGGCCGCGATATCCTTAGGCGCGCCCTCGAAGCGGACCTTCAGAAGCTGACGGAAAGCCGCTCGGAGATCGACGACGTCATCGCCGGCCATGTCGGCAAGCTGTCCGAGGGCCGCAACATGCTGGCCAAGGCCCTCGAGGACGATCTCGTCAAGCTTGCCGATGCGCGCAAGGACGTCGACCGTTCGGTTTCCGGCCATATTGACCAGATCGCTGCCCGAAGCAGCGATATCTCGGCGGCGATTGCCGCCGATGTCGAGAAGATCGAGCAGGCCTTCAGCCGGCAGACCGGTGTCATCGAGGAGCGCGCCGGCACCATGGAGCGTGCGCTGTCGACCGGCGTCGACAATGTCCGCGGCGTGCTGGAAAAGACCGCTGTGTTCGTGGCGGGCGCGCTGCGCGACAAGGTCATGGAGATCACCAGCACCCTGCACGAGCAGGCCGGTGCGGTTTTCAGCGACGCCGACCGCAAGATCGCCGAACGCGCCGAGCAGACGTCCGCCGCGCTGCTTGCCAGGGCCGAGGACATCGCGCAGGCTTTCGAGGCGGCGGACCGCCGCCTGCACGAGCGCGCCCAGGATACGTCCAACATGCTGATGGCGCGCGCCGACGAGGCCTCCAACTCGCTCATGGCCCGCGCCGAGGAAACCGCCGACAAGCTGGCCGCACGCGCCAGCGACATCGCCAACACCTTCGATGCAGCCGACCAGAAGCTGGTTGCCCGCGCCGTCGAGACGGCGCAGTCGCTGGCCGCCCGTGCTGGCGACATCCTGCGCAACTTCGAGGGCGCCGACGAGCGGCTTTCGATGCGCATCAGCGAATCGGCCGAAGCGCTGGCCGCCCGCGCCTCGGACCTCGGCCGCATCTTCGACAGCGCCGACCAGCATCTGATCTCGCGTATTGCCGAGGGCTCGGAGGCACTGTCGTCGCGGGCGTCCGAAATTGCCCGTATCTTCGACGACGCCGACAGCCGTCTGGTGTCACGTATCGCCTCGAGCACCTCGACCATCGGCGAGCATGCCGACACGATTGTCGGCGCCTTCGCGGCGACCGAACAGCGCGTCGCCGACCGTGCCCGCCAGACCGGGCAGGAGCTTGCCGTGCATGCCCGCGAGATCGAGCAGGCGCTGGCCGGAGCCGACGAACGGCTGGCCGCAAGCGCCTCGGCCGCGGCCGCACGTGTTGAGGACCAGGTGGCGAGCGTGGAAAACCGCCTCGCCTACAGCGCCGAGACCATGGGCCAGAAGCTCAACGAGCAGGTCTCCAGCGCCGAGGCCCAGCTCATCTCGCGCGCCAATGTCATCGCCGAAACCTTCACGGCGGTCGGCCAGCATATCGGCCAGAGCACCAACGAGGCCGCGCGCACGATCGGCGCCAACACCCGCGAGCTCAACACCATGCTCGCGGCGCGTTCGGCAGAGATGGCGAAAATCCTCGACGAGACGGCCAAACCACTGGTCGAGCGCTTCGCCCAGGGCGGCTCCGAGCTGCAGCGCAGCATGGAAGAGGTCACCGAACGGGCGGCCGAGAAGCTGCGCAGCGAGAACACGAACCTCGTCAATGCTCTGGCCAGCCGCACGGCCGAGACGCTGTCGGCCGTCGAAGGCGCCCGCTCGTCGCTTGCCGACAGCGTGGCCGATCTTATCGGCCGCATGACGACCTCCAGCGCGCAACTCGGGCAATTGATCGACCAGGCTGCCGTCAATCTCGGCCAGGTCGAGGAGCGGCTCTCCGGCAGCACGCAGAGCTTCGCCACGACCACGGAGAAGGCCGCCCAGACTTTCGCCAGTTCGGCGCGTCTGGTCGATTCCAACACGACACGGCTCACCGACCTGTCCTCGGCGACGCTGCGCGAGGTGGCCTCGATTGCGACCAAGTTCGACGAACACAGCCGGTTGCTCTCCAGCGCCTCGAATTTGCTCAGCTCCGCGCAAAGCAATCTTGAGCACACGCTGGAGCGTCAGTCCTCGCTGGAAGACCTCGCCGTCGGCTTGGTCAAGAAGTCGGAAGACCTCGAGAAGGTGATGCGCTCCTTCGAAAACCTCGTCGGCCAGACGATGCAGACTGCGGAGGGCCGCACGATGGAATCGGCGGAAAAAATCCGCGCCGCCATCGCCGACGTCGTCGATTCGGCGACACGGCGCTTTGCTGACGCGACCGAAGAGATGCGTCGCACCGCAGGCTCGATCAAGAGCGAGCTCGACCTTACCCGCGCCGAGCTGAAGAAGGGCGTGATCGAGATGCCGGAGGAGGCTAAGGAATCGACCTCGGCCATTCGTCGCGCTGTCGCAGAGCAAATCAATGCGCTCAAGGAACTGTCGGATATCGTTGCGAAATCCGGCCGCAGCGGCAGCAGCGAACAGGGCGAGCCACGCGGTCTGCGCCCTGCTCCGCAGGCGCCGGCCCGAGCCGCCGAACCGCCGCTGCGCCGTCCCCCGGCCCCGCAGCCACAGCAGCAACCGCAACCAACGGCCCGCGCTCCGCAGGCGCCGCTCGCCGAGACCACGCTGCGCGGCACGCTCGACCTTGAACGCCCCGCCGAGGCGCCGCGCCGTGATCCGAACGGCAAGCCCGCGCAGGGCGGATGGGTGCGCGACCTCCTGACCAATGCCTCGCGTGAGGAAGAGCTGCGGCCGGCAACGCCGGCGGAAGCGCCGCGCGCGACGCCTGCCCAGCGCTCGCCGCTGCATGTCATGGAGTCGCTTAACTCGCTCTCCGTCGACATCGCGCGGGCCATCGACCATGACGCCTCGATCGAGCTCTGGAACCGCTACCGGCGGGGCGAGCGCGACGTCTTCACCCGTCGCCTCTACACGCTGAAGGGCCAGCAGACCTTCGACGAGATCCGCCGCAAGTATCAGGCCGAGGCGGAATTCCGCGCCGCGGTCGACCGTTACTGCGAGGATTTCGAGAAGCTGCTCAAGGATGTCTCGCGCAACGACCGCGACAACATCATGGCGCAGACCTATCTGACGTCCGACACAGGCAAGGTCTACACGATGCTGGCCCATGCCAGCGGCCGGCTCCAGTGAGCGGCCGACAAGTCTGACAAAAAAGGCGGGCCTCGGCCCGCCTTTTTCTTTTGTCCGTTGATCGATGGAATTGGTTTCCCGTCGCCTTGGCGCCCGCGTTCAGATCGTCGAATCCGTCCAGCGGACGATGTCTGCCGCCGCCTGGCCGAAGGCGCTGTCCAGCGCGCCGACGTAAGCCGCATTTCCGCCGCCTGAGACCGGGGCGCTCGCGGTGAAGTTCTTCGAGGCGCGCACCTCGCCGTTGCGGTCGTTCAGGATGCGCACGAACAGATCGACATCGGCATGCTCGCCGCCATTGACGCGCACCTCGAAGGAGCGCACCTCGACGATGATCTGGTAGTCGATCGCCAGCCCCTCGCCCGGCTTTCCGACGCCGGCAAAGCTGCCGGAGCGCTGGAAGGTTTCGGCCAGCCTCGCCTGCACGATCAGCGGCAGCCGGTCCGCCCATTGCGCGCCCTTGAGGAACTGGATCGACCGGTCGGAAGGCCTGATGACGATGTTCTGGCTGTCCAGCGCCTTGAGCGCCGACGGCTGGGCGATCAGGATCTGGCGGCGGCTGTGGGCACGCACATCGAGCGACGGGGCCGACAATTCGAACGTGTCGAGCGGCGCCGGCTTGGCGCCCAATGCCGCGCAGCCGGCAAGCGTAAGCACCAGCAACGCTGCCGCGGATGATCTGAAAGTCCCCGCCACCACCCTCACCGACTTCACGCCTGATCCCCGTCGTCCCCGGATCTTACGATCAACCCGCATTTGCAGTTTATTTTCTTGGCTGTCGCGGCAGCCGAAGTCAACGCCGCGCCCTTCCATCGAACTGCCGGACCTCGCCGGCGCCGCCGGACAGAATGCGCTGCGGGTTGCGGCTGAGGTCGGTCACCGCTTCCTCGATGCGATTGATCGAGCGCCGGCTGTCCTGCACCAGCCCCTCTACGTTCTGCAGGCCCTGGCCGGAGAAGCGCGACAGGTTGTCGACGATTGTGCCGAGGCGGGAGTTCAGCGTGTCGGCCACCTGCTTGAATGATTTCAATGTCGCCCTGGCATCGGCCATGACGCCGTTGGCCTCGCCGGAGCCGAGGAGCTTGTCGACCTTGACCAGGATGCCGTCGACGCGCACCGAAGCGTCGTTGAGCCGCTGCGCGAGCTGGCGGGCGTCCTTGATGGTCTCGTTGATGTCGTCGGAACGGTTGGCGATCTTGTCGGTGACCTTGGCGATGTCGGACGCCGCCTTGTCGGCGTTGGCGCTGGCCTTCTGGATGTTGGCCAAAGCGGCCTTGACGTCGGCCGGATCGATGCCGTCGAGCACGCTGTTGACCTTGGCCAATGTCCCTTGCGTCTGCTTGGCGAAATCGTTGATCGAGCCGACCGCCGTGTTGACGTTATCGATGACGGTATCGAACTGCTTCGAGGTCTCTTTCAGGTTCGTCGTCACCGTGTCGACATTGGCCACGATGCTCTTGATCTGGTCCTTGTCGACGGAATTGAGCAGGCCTTCGGCGGCCTTCAGCGTGCTGTCGAGCCGGCCCGAGACATTCTTCAGCTGATCCGAAAGCGAGCTCACCGCCGACAGGAACTTGTCGATGCCGTCGGAATTCTTGGCCAGCGCGTCCGAGAAGGTCTCGACGTTCTTGACCGTCTGCGTCAGCGGACCGCGAACGTCCTTGGTGAAGCCTTCGAGCTCGCCAAGGACCTTGTCCGCGCGGGTAAAGATGTTCTGCGCTGTCTGCAAAAGGTTGGTGACCGCGGACGGATTGGCGACGATTTCGGCGACCTTGCCTTCCTTCTCCGCTTCGTCGAGCAGCCTGGTCTCCTTCGGATCGGCGCCCTTGAGCTCGATGTTGGCCTGGCCGCTGAGGCCGGTCAGTCCGATATCGGCCTGCGTCGATTTGGTGATCGGCGTCCAACGGGCGATTTCGGTGTCGGCGATGGCGACGGTCGGATCGTCGCCGTCGATATAAACGTTCTTCACGTCACCCACCCTGACGCCGTTGAACAGCACAAGGCTGCCGCGGCTGAGGCCGGAGGCCGAGCCCGGGATGCGCACGCGCAGCATCGCCGTTTCGCCCCTGTCGCCGATGGCGGCCGTCCAATAGACGAAGGCAAAGGCCGCCAGGATCGCGCCAAGCGTGAAGATGCCGACAATTACGTAGTTGGCTCTTGTTTCCATCGCCCCACTTATGGCTATGCGCGCGCCGCAAGATCAAGTTGCCGGGCGCGTTTTCCGCGGAAATAGGATTTCACCCACGGCTCGTCGCTCTTCAGCATGTCGTCGATCGTGCCTTCGACCAGCACCTTCTTCTTGCCGAGCACCGCGACGTGATCGCAAGCGGTGAACAGCGTGTCGAGATCATGCGTAACCATGTAGACGGTCAGATCCATCGTGTCGCGCAGCTTGACGACAAGCTCGTCGAACTCGGCGGCACTGATCGGGTCGAGCCCCGAGGTCGGCTCGTCGAGAAAGACGATGTCGGGATCGAGCGCCAGGGCGCGCGCCAGCGCCGCGCGCTTGATCATGCCGCCGGACAGCTCGGACGGGAATTTCAGCGCGGCGTCGGGCGGCAATCCGACCAGCTCGATCTTGAGCAAGGCCAGTTCGTCCATCAGCGCCTTGGGCAGGTCGAGATATTCGCGCATCGGCACCTGCACGTTTTCCATCACCGTCAGCGCTGAAAACAGCGCGCCATGCTGGAAAAGAACGCCAAGCCGCATGTCGATGCGCAGGCGATCGGCGTCGCTGGCCTTGTCGACGTCGACGCCGAACAGGCTGATCGTCCCCGATTGCTTCGGCATCAGCCCCAATATGGTGCGCAACAGCACCGACTTGCCGGCGCCCGAAGCGCCGACGAAGCCAAGAATTTCCCCGCGCTTGATATCGAGCGAGAGCTTGTCGAGAATCACCTTGTCGCCGATGGCGACGGTTACATCGCGGACCGAAAGTACGATCTCGTCGTCATTCGTGTCCTGCGCCGCCGTGGCGCCGTTGCCGTTCGCCATCTCAGAACCCGATCGCTGCGTAGAACAT
This sequence comes from Mesorhizobium sp. CA6, assembly GCF_020165035.1. NCBI lineage: Bacteria > Pseudomonadati > Pseudomonadota > Alphaproteobacteria > Hyphomicrobiales > Phyllobacteriaceae > Mesorhizobium > Mesorhizobium sp. CA6. The sequence continues at coordinate 68,371 of NZ_JAIUHI010000021.1, forward strand.
GGCGAAAAGCCCGTCGAGGATGATGACGACGAAGATCGACTTCACAACCGACGCGGTCACGTGCAGGCCGAGCGATTCGGCGCTGCCGCCGACCTTCATGCCCTCGACCGACGCGATGATGCCGATGATGAGGGCCATGAACGGCGCCTTGATCAGGCCGGCAAAGATGGTGCTGAGGTCAATGGCGACGCGCAGCCTGTCGATGAACGCGGCCGGCGGGATGTCGGAATAGAGCCAGGCGGCGACGATGCCGCCGCCAAGCGCGGCAAAATTGGCGATGATCGTGAGGCATGGCAGCCCGATCACCAGCGCGACGAGCCGCGGAAAGACCAGCACGCCGATCGGATTGAGGCCGATCACCTTCAGCGCGTCGACCTCCTCGCGCATTTTCATCGAGCCGATCTCGGCGGTGATGGCGCTGCCCGAACGGCCGGCGAGCATGATCGCCGTCATCAGCACGCCGAGCTCGCGCAGGATCAGCACGCCGACGAGGTCGACGACGAAGATGTTGGCGCCGAAATAGCTGAGCTGGTAGGCGCCCTGCTGGGCGACGATGGCGCCGACAATGGCCGACATCAGCACCACCACCGGTATCGCGCCGACGCCCATGCGATCGATCTGATTGAAGATCGCGGCAGGGTTGACCGCGTGGCCGCGGCCGAGCTTCATCTGCGCGCCGCGGATCGTGGCGCCGAGAATGTTCATGGAGGCGAAGAAATCGTCGCGCATCTCGTAGACACGCCGGCCAACCAGCTCCAGCGCGCGCAGGATGATGTTGGGCGGCCCGGACGGACCCGATTCGGGCTCCCGGCGAACCGCATCGCCGACCGCGCCGAGCAGGATCGAGGCGATCTCGCTCTGCCCCTGCAAATGGACCTCGACGCCTTTCTTCTCGAAGGCGCTGGCCAACCGGTCGATAAGCCATGCGCCGGCGGTGTCCATCTTTTCGATGTGAGAAAGGTCGAGCATCAGCTGTTTTGCGCCGCTTCTCTGCTCGATCTTGCGCATATCGGCATCGACCAGCGCCACGGTGCGCGTCGTCCACACGCCGGAAAAGGCGCAGCCCAGCACGCCCTCTTCCTCGCCCACGGCAATGCGAGGCCGGTGCTCGGCGTCCTTGGCCTCGCTGCTTGCGTCGCGTTTGCGGATGGTCAACATGGCGTCCTGTTTAGCGTGACCGGACTGGCGTGTCGATTTGCCGGCAGACCGGTGTCGCACAGCCGGAGAAGAAAATTATGGCGCGTGTCATTTCGGTCGAAATGGAGCGATTCCCGATCGCCGGCACCTTCACCATCTCACGCGGATCCAAAACCGAGGCCGAAGTCATCACCGTAACGATCGCTGACGGGGGACGTTCCGGGCGCGGCGAGTGCGTGCCGTACAGGCGCTACGGCGAGACCATGGAGGGGGTGCGCGCGGCCATCGAGGCCATGCGCGATCCGGTCGTCTCCGGCATCGACCGGACCGCCTTGCTCTCAGCCATGCCCGCGGGCGCCGCACGAAACGCCATCGACTGCGCCCTTTGGGACCTGGAAGCCAAGCTGACCGGAACGCCGGTGGCGGCGGCCATCGGGGCCCTTCCGACGAGGTCACTGGAAACCGCCTACACGCTGTCGCTCGCCGAACCGGACGCCATGGCGGCGCAAGCGCGCGCCAATGCCGCGCGGCCTTTACTCAAGGTGAAGATCGGCGGCGACGGCGACATGGCAAGGATCCGCGCGGTGACGGAAGCCGCTCCCGAAAGCCGCATCATCCTGGATGCCAACGAGGGCTGGACCGACGACAATGTCGAGGCGAACCTCAGCTTCGCCGCGCAGCACGGCGTCGCGCTTGTCGAACAGCCGCTGCCGGCGGGCAAAGACGACATCCTGCGCCGGATCGCGCATCCGGTGCCGATCTGCGCCGACGAAAGCGTGCATGCGGCAAAGGACCTCGATGCGCTGGCCGGGCTCTATGACGCCGTCAACATCAAGCTCGACAAATCCGGCGGCCTGACCGAGGCGTTGAAGTTGCGCGACCGCGCGCGCGAACTCGGCTTCGGCATCATGGTGGGCTGCATGGTCGGCACCTCGCTCGCCATGGCCCCGGCGGTGCTGCTTGCGCAGGACGCCGACTTCGTCGACCTCGACGGTCCGCTGCTGCTGGCACGAGATCGCGAGCCCGGTCTCGTCTACCGGGGATCGCTGGTTTCACCCCCCGACAGGGTGCTTTGGGGCTGAACGGGAAGCTAAGCCTATCAGCACCATGCCGACGACAGCGATCGGGATCATCGCCCAGAAACCGTCGACGCCCAAACGGTCATAGAGCGGGCCTGAAGCGAGCGTCACCGCCGCCATGAAGAAGCCGTTGAAGAAATAGGCGATGCCTTGCGCGGCGCCCGTGCGCTCTTCGGAGACCGTTTCGCCGATCATCTTCTGCAGGCCGATCAACACCATCGCCACCGATACCGAATGCAGCGTCTGGACGCCGAAGAAGCCGACGACGCCCAAGCCGAGCGGCCAGACCAGCGGAAAGGCGATCCAGCGCACGATCGAACCGATGCCGGCGATCATCATCACCCGGGCGACCGAGATCGAAGCAAAAATGCGGTTGAAAAACAGAAACATGCAGACTTCCGACACCACGCCCCAGGCCCATAGCAGGCCAACGACGGAATCGCCGATTCCGATCGATTTCCAGTAGATCGAGACGAAGCCGTAGAGGAAGGCATGGCTGGCGGTGATGATGCCGACGCCAAGCGTGAAATAGAGGAAATAGGCGTTGAACAGGCTCGGCGCCTTGTGCTGGATTTCGGTCGCCGATAGCGGCGAGGCCTTGCGCGGCCGCCCCATGCGCGGCGACAACAGCGCCGCGACGAGGGCCGCGCCGAGCGCAATGAAGATGATGACCGGAACCGCCTGCGGACCCGTGGCCGCCAGGATGAACCCGCCCACGACATTGGCGCACAGATACGAGATCGAGCCCCATTTGCGCATTGCCGTGTAGTTCGAGCCGAAACGGCGCACGCCCGAAAGCGCCAGCGAATCGGCCATCGGCGAATGCGGCGTCCAGACGATCGTCAAAAGCAGCGACACGGCGAGCACGACGGCATAGGTGGCCGGCAGGAAATAACCGGCAGAGATGACCATGGAGGCTGCAACCACCGCGATATAGACATCGGCGCGATCCCGGGCCCGGTCGGCAAGCGCGGTCAGCATCGGCGTCGTCAACACGCGCAGGAACATCGGCGCGGCCAGGATGACCGCAATCTGCTCGGCATGAAAACCTTTCGCCTGCAGCCAGAGCGGAAAGTAAGGCAGATGCGTGCCTTGCGAGACGAACAAGGTCGCGAAGATCAGGCTCATGCGCAGTTCGAAATGGCTCGGCTTGACAAGCTGTTCGGGCGATAGCGGCGGCAGCGACATGAATCGATCCAATTTCGCTGCATTCGACTCCCATGCAACGTCTCTCGATCCCTAACATGCGGCAAAGCGCGACGGAACCGGCTGGACCAATCGATCGAGAGCTAGGCTGTTGAAGGACGGGGCCTTCGAGCGAGCGCTGCGCGAGCGCGAAGGCAGCAGGCTGAACCGGGGAAAGGCGGCCGGGCTCAAGCCGCCTGAGCCGCCCTGCCCTTCAGGTCGATGATATCGATCGGCACCAGCGCTTCATTGCCGGCCGACGCCTCAGGGAGCACATGCGCCCAGGTCAGGATTTCCATGCGGCCGTCGAAATGCTCGACCACCGCCGTGCAGCTTTCCACCCAGTCGCCGGTGTTGATGTACTGCACGTCGCCGTAGCTCTCGATTGCGGCGTGATGGATGTGGCCGCAGATCACGCCGTCGACATGCGAGCGCCGCGCCTCCTCCGAAAGCACGGTCTGGAACGAGCCGATGAAGTTCACCGCCTTCTTCACCTTGACCTTGGCCCATGACGAGAACGACCAGTAAGGCAGGCCTAGCAGGTGCCGCAGCTTGGTCACGACACGGTTGACCAGCATCGCCGCGTCATAGGCATAGTCGCCGAGATAAGCCAGCCAGCGCTGGTTATGCACCACCGTGTCGAACTGGTCGCCATGGATGACCAGCAGGCGCCGGCCGTCGGCGGTCTCGTGGATGGCGCGGTCGGCGACGACGATGCCGCCGAAATGCACGCCCTGGAACTGGCGGGCGAATTCGTCGTGATTGCCGGCGATATAGGTGATCGAGGCGCCCTTGCGCGCCTTGCGCAGCAGCTTCTGCACCACGTCGTTGTGGCTCTGCGGCCAGTGCCAGTTGCGCCGCAGCCGCCAGCCGTCGACGATGTCGCCGACCAGATAGATGATCTCGGCGTCGTGATGACGCAGGAAGTCGATCAGGAAATCGGCCTTGGCCGCTTTCGAGCCGAGATGCACGTCGGAAATGAACAGGGCGCGAAAAGTGCGGGGCTCTGGGTCTGACATCACGATTTTACCCTTTGCTTTCGCGTGCCTATGCCCCGATTCATGCAACAACCGTATGACGGTTGCGGTTGGTCCAGCCCAGGCGCTAGCTTGCGCGCGACACAATCAGGAGAAAAACGTCATGGATCTCGGCATTCGCGGCAAGAAGGCCATCGTCTGCGCCTCGAGCAAGGGACTGGGTCGCGGCTGCGCCATGGCGCTTGCCGAGGCCGGCGTCGACCTCGTCGTCAACGGCCGCAACGCCGAACTCGTGGCCAAGACCGCCAAGGAGATCCGCGACCGGTTCGGCGTCGATGTCATCGAAGTTGCCGGCGACGTGTCGAAGCCCGAGGTGCAGAAAGCGATGCTCGCCGCCTGCCCCGATCCCGACATTCTGGTCAACAACAATGGCGGCCCGCCGCTGCGCGATTTTCGCGAGCTCGACCGCACCAAGATCCTCGAGGGTGTGACGCAGAACATGGTCACGCCGATAGAGCTCATCCAGGCGGTGATCGACGGCATGGCCAAGCGCGGCTTCGGCCGCATCGTCAACATCACCTCGCTGTCGGTCTATGTTCCGATCCCCGGTCTCGATCTGTCGTCCGGTGCGCGCGCCGGCCTGACCTCGTTCCTCGCCGGCGTGGCGCGCACGGTCATCGACCGCAACGTGACCATCAACAGCCTGCTGCCCGGCAAGCTCGACACCGACCGGCTGCGCGGCCCGCACGAGACCGGCACTCCGGAAGACCCGGCCGCGGCGGCCGCGCGCAAGGCCCGCATAAGCGCCGACGTGCCGGCAAAACGCCTCGGCACGCCGGAGGAATTCGGCCAGATCTGCGCCTTCCTGTGCTCGGTCCATGCCGGCTACCTCACCGGCCAGAACATCCCGGTCGACGGCGGCCTCTACGTCAGCGCGTTCTGACGAGCCGCTATTCATCCGCCCGAAATTTTCATGCCAACCGGCTGGAATCGTTTGATTATTTACGCTCCGGCATTGTGAAGGCCGGAGTCCGAGATTTTGGCGTCGCGAAATCGTCGACGCATGCTAAAAGGCTCCAAACCAGTATCGCAGGGAGGGGCCGCAATGGACGGCGAGAACAAGAAAACGGCCCGGTCGGACCTCGACGAGGCCGCCCTCTTCTTCCACAAGCACCCGACGCCGGGAAAGCTCGAGATCCAGGCGACGAAGCCGCTCGGCAACCAGCGCGACCTGGCGCTTGCCTATTCGCCGGGCGTGGCGGCGCCCTGCCTCGAGATCCGCGACGATCCAGCCAGCGCCGCCGACTACACCGGCCGCGCCAACCTCGTCGGCGTCGTCTCCAACGGCTCCGCCGTGCTGGGGCTGGGCAATATCGGTCCGCTCGCCTCCAAGCCGGTCATGGAAGGCAAGGCGGTGCTGTTCAAGAAGTTCGCCGGCATCGACGTCTTCGACATCGAGATCGACGCGCCCGAGATCGAGCGGATGGTCGAGACGGTGGCGGCGCTCGAGCCGACCTTCGGCGGCATCAACCTCGAGGACATCAAGGCGCCTGAATGTTTCGAGGTCGAGGAGCGGCTGAAGGCCCGCATGGGCATCCCGGTCTTCCACGACGACCAGCATGGCACGGCGATCATCGTTGCGGCCGCGGTGCTCAACGGGCTCGAATTGGCCGGCAAGGCGATTTCCGACATCAAGATCGTCACGTCTGGCGCGGGTGCCGCGGCGCTCGCCTGCCTCAACCTTTTGGTCTCGCTCGGCGCCAGGGTGGAAAACATCTGGGTCACCGACCGGTTCGGCGTCGCCCATAAGGGTCGCGTCGAAGAGATGGATCGCTGGAAAGATCCCTATGTGAAGGATACCGAGGCGCGCACGCTGGCCGACGTCATCTCCGGCGCCGACGTCTTTCTCGGCCTTTCCGCCGCCGGCGTGCTGAAGCCGGAGTTGCTGCAGCACATGGCGCCGAAACCGCTGATCCTGGCTTTGGCCAATCCCAATCCCGAGATCATGCCGGAAGTGGCGCGCGCCGCCCGACCGGACGCCATGATCTGCACCGGCCGCTCGGATTTTCCCAATCAAGTCAACAACGTACTGTGCTTTCCTTACATCTTCCGCGGCGCGCTAGATTGCGGCGCCAGCGCCATCAACGAGGAAATGAAGATGGCCGCCGTGCGGGCGATCGCCGCCCTTGCCCGCGAGGAGCCTTCCGACGTCGCGGCACGCGCCTATTCCGGCGAGACGCCGATGTTCGGCCCCGATTTCCTGATCCCCTCGCCCTTCGATCCGCGCCTGATCCTGCGCATCGCGCCAGCAGTAGCGAAGGCTGCCTGCGAAACCGGCGTCGCGACGCGGCCGATCGCCGACTTCGCAGCCTATATCGACAAGCTCAACCGCTTCGTCTTCCGGTCCGGCCTGGTGATGAAGCCGGTGTTCTCCTCCGCCAAGGCTTCCAGCGCCAAGCGCGTCATCTATGCCGACGGCGAGGACGAGCGCGTGCTGCGCGCCGCACAGGTGGTGCTGGAGGAAGGCATTGCCGAGCCGATCCTGATCGGCCGTCCGCATGTCGTGGAGGTCCGGCTGAAGCGTTACGGCCTGCGCATCCGTCCGGGCGTCGATTTCGGCCTGATAAACCCGGAAGACGATCCGCGTTACCGGCACTATGTCGACCTCCTGATCGAGCTTGCCGGCCGCCGCGGTATCACGACGGAAGCCGCCCGCACCATGGTGCGTACCAACAATACGGTGATCGCCGCTCTTGCGCTGAAGCGCGGCGACGCGGATGCCATGATTTGCGGGCTCGAAGGCCGCTTCGAGCGGCATCTGCGCAACGTCACGCTGATCATCGGGCCTCGCGCCGGCATCAAGGACCGCGACCTGTCGACATTGTCGATGCTGATCTCGCAGCGCGGCATCATCTTCCTCACCGACACGCATGTCTCGGTCGATCCCACAGCGGAAGAAATCGCCGAGATGACTGTGCTCGCGGCCGAGGAAATCCAGCGCTTCGGCATCGAGCCGAAAGCAGCGCTTCTGTCGCATTCGGATTTCGGCTCACGCGATTCACCCGGCGCGCTGAAGATGCGTCAGGCCGCGGCGATCCTGGCTCGCATCGCCCCGGAACTCCAGTGCGATGGCGAGATGCATGCCGACTCCGCTCTTTCAGAACATCTGCGCCAGCGCGTCTACCCGCATTCGCGGCTGAAAGGCGAAGCCAATCTGCTGGTCTTCCCGAACCTCGATTCGGCCAACATCACGCTGACGGCGCTGCGCGCCATGATGGACGCGCTGCATGTCGGGCCGATTCTGCTCGGCACCGACAAGCCCGCGCATATATTGACGCCGTCCGTAACCTCGCGCGGCGTCGTCAACATGACCGCGCTTGCGGTGGTCGAGGCGGCGCACAAGGCGCAGGCCCTCGTCGACTTGAACTGAGGTGGCGCGACAAAGCGCAATTGTGCCGGGTTGCAGACAAGAGCAATTCCAGGAAAAGTGTGAGCGGTTTTCCGTCTGGAATTGCGTAAAAACAAAGAAATAGGGCGTTTCGCCGTTTCCGTGAAACGGTGAAACGCATAGCGAACAGTTAACCACGAACGCGGTAGCCTTCCGGCACGGGCAATCGGGATTCCAGGCGAATGAAGGGGCTGAAGCTGATGCATCTTGCGACGCTGCTTGCAGCGCTTGCAGGTTCAGCTGTCGCCGGCGCTGAAACCCAGGCCGCCTCTCGCATATGCAGGCAGCTCGAAGCTGAACTCGCCACCGCCCGCGGTGGTGGCGGAGGCCCAGGCATCGTGCGCAAATATGACGATGCCATCCAGCGGCAGAGCGAGCAGCTTGCCAAGGCCCGCGGCCGGGCAAGCGAAGCCGGTTGCGGCTTCACGCTGTTTTCGCGCAATGTCAGCCAATGCGCCGCGATCAACGCCTCGATAGAGCGGATGAACGCCAATCTCGACACTTTGCAGGCCAAGCGCGAGCGGCTGGCCGCCGGCGGCACGCGGCGCGACCGCAGCCGCATCCTGGCGGCGCTCGATGCCAATGGCTGCCGGGACGACGAGATCGCGCCGCGCCGCGCGCCGCTTCGGGAGGCGGCCCGCGACAATGGCGGCGGCAATCTGTTCGAGCAGCTTTTCGGCCGCCACGACCAGCAGCTCGAAACGCCCGATGCCCCCGGTATGCCGGACTCGGCGGACGTGCCGTCCGATGATCCGAGCGTGCGCAACATTCGCCGCGTCATCAACCAGCCGGACGGCATGGACCTGCCCCGGCTGGGCGGCGAGTTCCACACGATGTGCGTGCGCACCTGCGACGGCTATTTCTTCCCGATGTCGAATGCCGCTTCCATCGGTGACTTCGAGCGCGACCAGAAGAATTGCGAGTCGAGCTGCCCAGGTACCGAGATGCAGGTCTTCTATTCGCGCGGAATGGACGACGACTCTGGCTCGATGACCTCGTCGGCGACAGGTCAACCCTACAGCGAGCTGCCGACCGCCTATCTCTACAAACAGGCCAATTACTCGCGCCCGCCCACCTGCGGCTGCAATGCGCAGGCCGGCAATTTCACGATCATCGGCGGCAACCCGCCTGATCCTGAACAATCGCAGCCGAACGGCGAGGCAGCGCGCTTCATACCGATGCCGGCGTCCAAGCCCGATCCGGGCGCCGATCCGGAAACGCTCGCCAATGCCGAAGGCGGGCTCGACCTTGATGCGATCAGGCGGCTGACCACCAAAGTGCCGGTGTCGCCGGTCTCGGCGCTGCCGCCCGATCAGCGCAAGGTCAGGGTCGTCGGGCCAGCGTTCCTTCCCGACCCATCAGCGGCAATAGATCTGAAAGCTCCGGCCCCGAAGTCCGCCCGGTAAGGGCCAGCCTCAGCGGCATGAACAACGGCTTGCCCTTGCGCCCGGTGGCTTCCTTGATCTTGCCGGTCCAGTCCTTCCACACCGTGCCGTTCCACGGCTCCTCGGGGAGAACGTCGAACGCCTGATTGAGGAAATCGCGGTCTTCGCCGGAAAATTCCGCCGGCTCCTGCGGACCCTCGCTCAGGATACGCCACCAAGCGACCGCGTCCGACAGGCGGTCGAGATTGCCGCGCACCGCCATCCAGAACGGCTCGGCCTTGTCGCCGGAAATGCCCAGCACTATCAGCCGGTCGCGCGCTTCCTCGAACGACATGCGATGCATCAGCGTGCGGTTGAGCACGAAGAGCTCGTCCGGGTCGAATTTGGAGGCGGACTTGGACGTCGCCGCCGGGTCAAAATGGCCGGCGAGCTCGTTGAGATCATGCGCGGCGGTGACATTTTCCGACGTGCCGACAAGCACAGCCAGCGAAGCGACGGCCATCGGCTCGATGCCGTCCTCGCGCAGGCTTTCGATCGACAGCGCGCCGGTGCGCTTCGACAACCCCTCGCCCGACACTGTGGTGAGCAAATTGTGGTGGCCGAAGATCGGCGGCTCGGCGCCCAGCGCCTTGAAGATGGCGATCTGCACGCCGGTGTTGGTGACATGGTCGTCGCCGCGGATGACATGGCTGACACCCATCTCGATGTCGTCGACCACCGAGGGCAGCGTGTAGAGATAGGTGCCATCCTCGCGCACCAGGACAGGATCCGACAGCGAGGCGAGGTCGACCGTCTCCTCGCCGCGCACCAGGTCGTTCCAGCGCACCTCGGTGCGCTCCGGCTGCAGCGGGTCGTTGGTGTAGTTGGGCAGCAGGAAACGCCAATGCGGCCGGCGGCCATCCGACTGGTACTCGGCCACCTGCTCCGGCGTCAGCGTCAGCGCCTCGCGGCCATAGACCGGCGGCAGGCCGCGCGTGCGGCGCACCTTGCGGCGCAGGTCGAGCTCTTCCGGCGTCTCGTAGCAGGCATAAAGCACCCGCGCCGCCTTCAGCCGCTCGACCGCCGCGTCATAGATCTCGAAGCGGCGCGACTGGTATTCGGTGACATCCGGGAAGATGCCCAGCCAATGCAGGTCGTAAAGGATGGAATCGGCATATTCCTGCGTCGAGCGGGCAATGTCGGTGTCGTCAAAGCGCTGGATGAAACGGCCTTTGTTGTTCATGGCGAAAAGCCAGTTGAACAGCGCGGTGCGCGCATTGCCGATATGGATGCGGCCGGTCGGCGATGGGGCAAAACGTACGGTAACTGTCATGAGCGGGGCGTAGCGGATGCTTTTGGTGTTGACAAGGCGCGCCCCCGCGCGAACGCAACAGATAGTGCAAGCCAGCTAAAATGAAAAGCCATCGGCCCGACACGGCTTCCAGCCTGGCCGGTCGCCGCGTCAAGCGCCTGCAAAGCCGGGCTTCTTATGTCCCCGTTATCCACATATGTGACACACAAGATGTTGGGGTCATAAAAGCTACGCAAACGAATCCTTGACGGGTCGGAACGAGTCGCTTTTTATAGGCCATGCGCTCCTGTAGCGGGCGCGACCGGAGAGTTCTGAGGCCGGTCTTTTTTCCCGGATTTTGTGCGTTTTGCCCGGATTTCCGCCTGTTCACGAGGCCGGCGGAAGCGTTGGGATCGTTAGGGCTTGGGTGGGCGAAAGGGAGAATTGTCGGCCTGGAAAAAATGATCTGTTAACACTATATTTAGTGTTTGCAGGCAGGCTCGACGCTAGATAGTGTGAACCTCCCTCCACGGAGGGAATCGACAAAAGTTTCAGTTCGAGGGACCCGCGGGTCGGCCGGCAGCCTGGGTAAGCGCCTGGAAAGGCGTTTGCTTGTCTGCATGGCGGCGCCCGCGACGAGGAGAGTGTCGGCGTCGCCCGCGATGCCGGCAAACGGCGGACTGCGCTTTTCGCCATGTGGGGCAGCAATCCCTTGGGAAAGGCGCTATATATAGACACAAAGGAACGGGACCCATGCGCATCGAGCGTCGCTTCACCAAGCCAGATCAGTCCGCCTATGCGGAGATCGAATTCCGCAAGGCTTTGTCGGAGATCAAGAATCCCGACGGCTCGGTGGTGTTCCGCCTGGACAATATCGATGTGCCGGCGCAGTTCAGCCAGGTCGCAGCCGACATCCTGGCCCAAAAGTATTTCCGCAAGGCCGGCGTGCCGGCGCGCCTGAAGAAGGTTGAGGAGAATGACGTTCCCTCCTTTCTGTGGCGTTCGGTTGCCGACGAGGCCGAGCTCGCCAAGCTGCCCGAGGCCGAGCGCTATGGTTCGGAAACCGACGCCCGCCAGGTTTTCGATCGCCTCGCCGGCACATGGACCTACTGGGGATACAAGGGCGGCTACTTCAAATCCGAGGATGACGCGCGCGCCTTCCGCGACGAGCTCGCCTATATGCTCGCCACCCAACGCGTCGCGCCGAACTCGCCGCAATGGTTCAACACCGGCCTGCACTGGGCCTATGGCATTGACGGCCCGAGCCAGGGCCACTTCTATGTCGACCCCTTCACCGGCAAGCTGACCAAGTCGAAGTCCTCCTACGAGCACCCGCAGCCGCATGCCTGCTTCATCCAGGGCGTGCAGGACGACCTCGTCAACGAGGGCGGCATCATGGACCTGTGGGTGCGCGAGGCGCGCCTGTTCAAATACGGCTCCGGCACCGGCTCGAACTTCTCGATGCTGCGCGGTGAGGGCGAAAAACTTTCCGGCGGCGGCCGCTCGTCCGGCCTGATGAGCTTCCTCAAGATCGGCGACCGCGCGGCGGGCGCCATCAAGTCGGGCGGCACGACGCGCCGCGCGGCGAAAATGGTCATCGTCGACGCCGACCACCCGGATATCGAGGACTTCATCGACTGGAAGGTCAATGAGGAGCAGAAGGTCGCCTCGCTGGTGACCGGTTCCAAGATCGTCAAGAAGCATCTCGAAGCCATCATGAACGCCTGCGTCAATTGCGAAGGCCATGGCGACGACTGCTTCGACCCGGCGCTGAACACCGCGCTGAAGCGCGAGATCAAGGCGGCCAAGAAGGACGCCGTGCCGGAGAACTATATCTACCGCGTCATCCAGTTCGCCCGCCAGGGCTACACCTCGATGTCGTTCAAGACCTACGACACCGACTGGGATTCGGACGCCTATCTCACCGTCTCCGGCCAGAACTCCAACAATTCGGTGTCGCTGAAGGACAATTTCCTGCGCGCCGTCGAGGCCGATGGCGACTGGCAGCTCACCGCCCGCAAGGACGGCAAGGTGCTGAAGACGCTGAAGGCGCGCGACCTGTGGGAAAAGATCGGCTACGCCGCCTGGGCTTCCGCCGATCCGGGCCTGCACTTCAACACGACGATGAACGACTGGCACACCTGCGCCTCCGCCGGTGCGATCCGGGCTTCCAACCCGTGCTCGGAATACATGTTCCTCGACGATACGGCCTGCAACCTCGCCTCGATCAACCTTTTGCCCTACCGCCGCGAAGACGGCACGATCGACATCGCCGCTTACGAGCACACCGTTCGGCTGTGGACCATCGTGCTCGAAATCTCGGTGATGATGGCGCAGTTCCCGTCCAAGGAGATCGCCAAGCTCTCTTACGAATACCGCACGCTCGGCCTCGGCTACGCCAATATCGGCGGCCTGCTGATGACCTCAGGCATCCCCTACGATTCCGACGAGGGCCGCGCCATCTGCGCCGCGCTCACTGCCATCATGACCGGCGTCGCCTACTCGACCTCGGCCGAAATGGCCGCCGAGCTCGGCGCCTTCCCGGACTATGACCGCAACGCCCAAAACATGCTGCGCGTCATGCGCAATCATCGCCGCGCCGCTTACGGCGACAAGGACGGCTACGAGAAGCTCGCCGTCAACCCGGTGCCGCTGGTCGCCTCCGACCTGAAGCAGCAGGCGCTGGCCGAGCATGCCCGCGCCGCATGGGACCGCGCCATCGAGCTCGGCGAGGAGCATGGCTACCGCAATGCGCAGGCAACCGTCATCGCGCCGACCGGCACGATCGGCCTCGTCATGGATTGCGACACAACCGGCATCGAGCCCGATTTCGCGCTGGTGAAGTTCAAGAAGCTCGCCGGCGGCGGCTATTTCAAGATCATCAACCGCGCCGTGCCGGAAGCGCTGCGCACGCTGGGCTATTCCGAGAGCCAGATCGCCGAGATCGAGGCCTATGCGGTCGGCCACGGCAACCTCAACCAGGCGCCCGGCATCAACCCCTCCTCGCTGAAGGCCAAGGGTTTTAGCGATGAGAAGATCGCGGCGCTGAATGCAGCGCTGAAGTCGGCCTTCGACATCAAGTTCGTATTCAACCAGTGGACGCTCGGCGCCGACTGGGTGAAGGAGACGCTCGGCTTCACCGACGAGCAGCTCGGCGACATCTCCTTCGAGATGCTGCCGGCTCTCGGCTTCTCGAAGAAGGACATCGACGCCGCCAACATCCATGTCTGCGGTGCGATGACCTTGGAAGGCGCGCCCTTCCTCAAGGCCGAGCATCTGCCCGTGTTCGATTGCGCCAGCCCCTGCGGCAAGATCGGCAAGCGCTCGCTCTCGATCAACAGCCACATCCTGATGATGGCGGCAGCGCAGCCCTTCATCTCGGGCGCCATCTCCAAGACCATCAACATGCCGAACGAGGCGACGGTCGAGGACGCCAAGAACGCCTATATGCTGTCGTGGAAGCTGGCGCTGAAGGCCAACGCGCTTTATCGCGACGGCTCGAAACTGTCGCAGCCGCTCAATGCCTCGCTGCTCGTCGATGACGACGAGGACGAGGACGAGGCGGTCGAGCAGCTGATCGCGGCGCCCGCCGCGCAGCGCGCCGTGCAGGTGACGGAAAAGATCGTCGAGCGCGTCATCGAGCGGCTCTACCGCGACCGCGAGAAACTGCCGAACCGCCGCAAGGGCTACACCCAGAAGGCCGTCGTCGGCGGCCACAAGGTGTATCTCAGGACCGGCGAGTTCGACGACGGTCGCCTGGGCGAGATCTTCATCGACATGCACAAGGAGGGCGCCGCCTTCCGCGCGATGATGAACAACTTCGCCATCGCCATCTCGCTCGGCCTGCAATATGGCGTGCCGCTCGACGAATATGTCGAGGCCTTCACCTTCACCAAGTTCGAGCCGGCCGGCATGGTGCAGGGCAACGACGCGATCAAGAACGCGACGTCGATCCTCGACTATGTGTTCCGTGAGCTCGCGGTCTCCTATCTCGGCCGCCACGATCTCGCCCATGTCGACCAGTCGGACTTCGACAAGACCGCGCTCGGCCGCGGCATCACCGAAGGCAAGGCGACGCCCTTCTCCAAGGGCCTCTATCGCGGCGCCTCGCCGGTGAAGCTGGTGTCCGCTGCTGGTTCAGACCCGAAGGGTTTCGGCGGCTCTGGGCCGTCGACCGCCCCTGCCCGCGCTGCGCCGACGGCCTTCTCAGGCTCCAACGTGCTGGCGCTGAAGCCGGCAAGCGACGAGGCTATCGCCTACAAGCGCGACTATGAGGAGCGCGCCAGGGAACTGGCCGAGGATATGGTGGAAGAAGAAGCCGAAGCCGCCGGCGGCGCCGAGGCGTTATTCACCGACGCTGCCGCCAACGAGGCGGCCGAAGCGAAAAAGCTCGCCGCGACAAGGCGCCAGCAATCGCTTCTCCAGGGCTACACCGGCAACGAATGCTCCGAGTGTCACAACTTCACCATGGTGCGGAACGGCACCTGCGAGAAGTGCGACACGTGTGGAAGCACGAGCGGATGCAGCTGAGAAGCTAGATGCCGCCTCGGCTTACAGTCCGCGAAGTTATTCGCATGCTGGAGGCCGACGGCTGGTATTTGGTTGCAACCAAGGGCAGCCATCGCCAATATAAGCATAAGACCAAAGCCGGCCGCGTCACCGTGGCCGGCAAGCCGTCTGAAGAGGTTGCACCAGGAACGTTGAACAGCATCCTCAAGCAGTCCGGCCTGAAGGAGTGATGGTATGCGTTACGCCGTGGTGATCGAAAAAGCCGGAAAGAACTTTTCTGCATATGTGCCCGACCTGCCAGGCTGCATCGCCACCGGAGCGACGGTAGCTGAAGTGGAAACCGAAATCCGTGATGCGATCCGCTTCCACATCGAAGGCTTACGTGCGGACGGGCTGGATGTGCCGAAAGGCGTCAGCCTGGCGGAGTATGTAGAGGCGTAGCGTCTGGCGCCACGGCATTAGGGTAGAGGCATAACATGCCACAAGCCAGGCAAGATTAGCTTTTCGGAAATCGGGGCCTTGCTCGCTTACCCTTAAGGTCAATCTTAGTTTGGATTACTCATATACCCCAAGAGATTTTCTCTATGTCCCCCATGACGTTTGGCGCACATATGAGGACGCATGCAAGATTCTTCCTGTCAGCCCAGCTGGCTCGGCTGTCATTTCAAGACGCTGCCTTGAAGACCTATTGCTGTCGCTTGGTCACACCCAAAGAAGTCTAGCCAAACAGATTAGGTCAGCTACCAAAACCGATCGCCCAGGGGGAATGGCGGGAACTTATACAGCCTATGCCGATATGATCAGGTGCATTGGCAATCTTGCAGCACACCCTTTCATGACGAGCAACGGACTTCGGTCCTTCGAAGTCGAATATGAAGACGCTCATTGGTGTCTAGAAATGATCGAGGAATTATTCGACTTTTTTTATGAAAAACCTGAGGCCTTTGAGACGCGCACAATGGAGCTACAAGGCAGATTGATGAGACTGCACCGTCCCTGACGAACCGCGGCGCAGGCCGACCGCCACCATGACCGCCGAGTGTTCCGCCCTACCATGATCGACCACATCACCATCGAAGTCAGCAACCTCGACAAGAGCAAGCTCTTCTACGAAAAGGCTTTTGCGCCGTTGGGCTACAGCCTCTCCTTCGGCAAAAACGGCGTGTTCTGGGCCTTTGATGTCGGCAATGGCAGCCTGTTCGAGATCCAGAGCACGGGCGAAACGCCGCCGCTCACCCATCTGCATGTCGCCTTCCGGGCAAAGAGCAAGGCCGAGGTCGATGCGTTCCATCGCGCGGCGCTCGATGCTGGCGCGGCGGACAACGGCGCGCCCGGGCCGCGTCCGGATTATGCTGAGCACTACTACGCCTGTTTCGTGCTCGATCCCGACGGCTATAACATCGAAGCGATGATCAATGAGGGGTAGGTGGCGGCAAACCCTCCACTTCGTCATTCCAGGGCGGAGCAAGGAGCGAAGCGACGCGCGCAGACCCTGGAATCCTGTGTGTTGGTTCTGGTGTATGGTTGAAGTGGGAAGGAGACCGAATGAATCCTGGTCGTCCTTTCGGACAG
>NZ_JAIUHI010000022.1:0-82801 GCF_020165035.1 Mesorhizobium sp. CA6
CGTCGCAAGGAAGCTCCTGGTCGTCCTCAACGCTATCATTCGCGACAAAACCGCATTCGCGTGAACACAGTTGCCATGCCGTGACGTCGAAGCGCCGCAGCGTTTCAGAATTCTGCACCGTTTGCACCCTACGGCAACCGTCACGGCATGGATTCTAGGGTCTGCGCTCCGCTACGCGTCGCTCCGCCCTAGAATGACGAAGGCACGGATGGTCGCCCTAGTTCCCCTGCGCGTCGTCATACGCCTTCTTGATGTCGTCCGGCCAATCCTTCATCGACGGCCAGGCCTGCGGCTCGCCATTGTCGCCGCGGCGGGCGAAATAGACTTTCTGCTTGGCCGGGTCGAGCGCCATGAAGCCGTCATTGCCGCCGCAGTCATGCGGCACGCAGCCGGTGGCGTAGAAGGCGCCGGACGCCGTCTCTTCGGTGCCGCCGCCGACCAGAAGGCTGGTCGCCATGTCGGGCATGTCGTTGCCCAGCAACGCCTGTCCGGCCTTGTAGACGGCCTCATTGTGGAAGGCATCGATGATGTTGTCCAATTTCGACGGGTCGACATCCTTCCAGCCGGTGCCGGGTTCGGGCGTGTAGGTCAGGGTGCCGGAGGTCGTCAGCCCTTCCGTGGGCGACCATTGCAGCGCCGGCTTGGACTCGCCCGGCAGCAGATAGGGCACGAAATAGATGGCGCTGTCGGAGACTGCTGCCGGCGGCGCGCCGCATTCGTCCTGCTCGACCGTGGTGGTCTGGATCTCGCCGTCCTTCGGCTTCCAGACGATGACCTTGGCCGGCCCGCATTGGTTGCCGCCGTCGCCGACATCGACCAGCGCCACGTTGACGTCGCCGATCTTGACGATCCTGTCGAAAAAGACGTCGTAATTGCTGGCCAACTGCTTGCCGTCATAGGCAAGCACCCTTTCGCTGTCCTGCTCCGGCTGCGTGATGGTGAGCTGCCCGCCCTCGAACGGGATCGGCGCCTGCTTGTCGTCATTCGACGCGGCCTGGTCGTTGCCCTGGTCGGCCGCGCCTTGATCGGCAGCCGGCTGGTCGGACGCGGCGGGCGCCGGCTGCGTGGCCGGCGCGGTGGTTTGCGCATTGGCGCCGATCGTGGCGAGAAGGATTGCCACCGAAGCAGCCAGAAGCGAGCGTGTCATGACTGTCCCTCCATTCAGCCGTCACGAACCCGGCCTGCGAAGGCCGGAGCCTATTGATTTAAAGCCATGCCGCCCAGAGACTGTTTCGAAATTCGCTCTGGCGAGTCATATGGTGGTGGTTTCGAGAACCGTAGCGCAGCGGACATTTGGTCCGTGAGCAACGGAAGCGCAGAAACCGCCATCAGATGGCCGCCGGAGTAGAATTTCCAAACGGTCTCTCAGGCCCAGGGGCGCTGCTCGGCATTCTTCTTCTCGAAGGACGCGATGGCGCCGGCCTTCTCCATGGTCAGCCCGATGTCGTCGAGGCCGTTCAAAAGGCAGTGGCGCTTGAAGTCGTCGAGGTCGAATTTGACCACGCCGCCATCCGGCCCGCGGATTTCCTTCGCCTCGAGGTCGATCGACAGCGTCGCGTTGGAGCCGCGCGAAGCGTCGTCCATCAGCTTGTCGAGGTCTTCCGGGCTGACCGTGATCGGCAGGATGCCGTTCTTGAAGCAGTTGTTGTAGAAGATGTCGGCGAACGAGGTCGAGATCACGCAGCGAATGCCGAAATCGAGTAGCGCCCAGGGCGCGTGCTCGCGGCTCGAGCCGCAGCCGAAATTGTCGCCGGCGACCAGGATCTGCGCCTTGCGGTAGGCCGGCTTGTTGAGCACGAAATCCGGATTCTCCGAGCCGTCCTCATTGTAGCGCATCTCGGCGAACAGCCCGGTGCCGAGCCCGGTGCGCTTGATCGTCTTCAGATAATCCTTGGGGATGATCATGTCGGTGTCGACATTGACGATCGGCATGGGCGCGGCGACGCCGGTGAGCTTGGTGAATTTATCCATGGTCCTTGCCCGTCTTCTTCGTGGCTTGCGGGGAATTTTGCCGGACGGTTTACACAAAGCCGGCGGCAAATGAAAGGCAACTGTTCGTGCGCGGGCCTTGGGCCATGTCGAGCATGGCATGCGCGCCGGAGCTGGAACACCTCAAAAAACGGCTTCGAAATCCTGGCCGGCTGGTGCAATCTGCGGCCATGGCCGATCCTTCAAAAGTCCTTTACGCCAGCGAGCCCACCCTCGACGTCGACGAATTCCGCCGTGTGCTGGTCGAATCCGGCCTCGGTGCAACACGGCCCGTCGACGATGAAGCGCGCCTGAAGACAATGCTCGGCAATGCCAATCTGGTGCTGACAGCGCGGCTCGACATCGTGGGCAAGCCGCTGATCGGCGTCGCGCGCGGCATCACCGATTTTTCCTGGGTCTGCTACATCTCCGAGCTCGCCGTCTCCAAGACGGCGCAAGGGCTCGGCGTCGGCAAGGGCCTGATGGACGAAGCACAGCGCCACCTTGGCCCTTCGGTCGCCATCAGCCTGATCTCGATGCCCAATGCCGTCGGCTTCTACGAGCGCATCGGCATGACGCGCATGACCGACGCGTTCTGGTTCTCCCGCAAGCGCTGACCTGAACCGCCACCGATATCGGAGCTGACTCCTGCCTGGAACCGGCAAGCCAGATCGACCCCCACTCCGTCGAGCTTCGCTCGACACCTCTCCCCCGATCGACGGGGGAGAGGAAGGACGCGAACTTCATTCAGCCTGGCTCCCTTCCTCTCCCTCCGGAGGGGGAGAGGTGGCGCTGCGAAGCAGCGACGGAGTGGGGGAAGGCGCTGCTCAAAATCGAAGCCGCCTCAAGACAGGCACAATCCGGGAAGCAAGAAAACTCAGGCAAGCAGCAATCAGGCTGCAGAATATTTTCGCTAGCGCTTGACATGCAACCAAATGGTTGCATATTAAAGTCATGAGCATGGATGCCGTCTTTCGCGCTTTGGCCGACCCGACCCGCCGGCAATTGCTGGACAGCCTCCATGCCCGGAACGGGCAGACGCTGAACGCGCTCTGCGAGCACATGGAGATGACGCGCCAGGCGGTGACCAAGCACCTGGCGATCCTCGAGGAGGCGAACCTCGTCACCACCATGCGCCGAGGCCGCGAGAAGGAGCACTACCTCAACCCCGTTCCGATCAACGAGATCGCCGAGCGCTGGATCGGCAAGTTCGAGCGGGGGCGGCTTGCCGCTCTCAGCGACCTGAAGCAACGCCTTGAAAGGGAAGAGCCGTGAGCGAGAACAGTTTTGTCTATGTCACCTACATCCGCACCACGCCTGAAAAACTCTGGCAGGCGCTGACTGACCCGGAATTCAACCGGCGGTTCTTCCTCAGCTCCTACCAGGAGAGCGACTGGAAGGTCGGCTCGAGCTGGAAGCTGGTCTTCCCCGACGGCCGCATCGCCGATTCCGGCGAGATCCTCGAGATCGACCCGCCGCGGCGTCTGGTGATCAAATGGCGCAACGAATGGATGCCCGAGGTGAAGGAGGACGGCTACACCCGCTGCACCTTCACCATCGAGCCCGACGGCGAATTGATGAAGCTTGCCATCACCCACGAGGCCGACGGCCCGCACAGGCTGATCCAGAACGTCTCCAAGGGCTGGCCGCTGGTGCTGGCGAGCCTCAAGAGCCTGCTCGAGACCGGCAAGGGTTTCGAGCGCCCGCCGTCGAAGGAGTAAAGTTCGTTTCGGACACGAGACAATTGCCGGCAGAGGTGGATTCGATGCTTCAATTATCCTTGCCGCAAGCCATGGCGAATGCGGACACGGTCATGGCCTCGGCCGAGCTTCCCGCCTCACCGGACGAAGTTGGCGCGGCGCTGGTAACCAGCGAGGTCGAGCGCTGGTGGGGTTCGCCCGAAACTTACCGCATGACCGGCTGGAACGCCGATCTGCGCGTCGGCGGAAGCTGGCGTGTCACGGTGCGAACCGCCGACGGCAGGCGCCTGCCCGCCGGCGGAGAGTTTCTCGAAATCGAAATGCCGCGCCGGATCGTGCAGACGCGGCGCTACGACTGGGACCATCCGGCGCTCGGCCGGCGCGAAACGACCCTCGCCTATCTGCTGGAGCCGATCGCCGGCGGCACGCGGCTCACCATCTGCCATGGCGGCTTCGCAGGTTTCCCGGACGCCGCCGCGGAACATGCCGAAGGCTGGGCGCGGGTGCTTGGGTGGCTGCAAACATATTTTAGTGACGGACGGCAGGCGGCTTAGTGCACCTTCTCCCCTTGTGGGGTGAGAAGCGGTCCGCGCAGTGGACGAAAAGCCAATTGCTTGGCTTGTCGAGCTTCGAACGCCCTGAGCCTGCGAAGGGCCGGGTGGTGGATCGGCGCGCAGCGCCGAGACGGATGAGGGGTGTTCCAGCGGAGTGAGACGCTGGCTTTCCCTGGAACACCCCTCATCCGTCGCCTTCGGCGACACGTTCTCCCACAAGGGGAGAAGGGGGAGCCCTCAAATCACGTTCAGCTCCCGGAACGCCCGTCCTTCTGCCACACGCTCATATCCAAATGCCGTACAGTCGATCGTCCGATACCCGCCATGCACGATGAGCTCGGCGATCGACTTCCCCACCGCCGGCGCCTGTTGCAGGCCGTGGCCGGAAAAGCCGTTGGCGAACAGGAAATTGTCGACCTCCGGATGCGGACCTATCACCGCATTCTGGTCGAGCGTGTTGTAGTCGTAATGCCCGACCCAGGCGCGCGTCGGCTTGATCGCCTCGAAGGCCGGGATGCGGGTGGCGAGCACCGGCCAGATCACCTCTTCGAACAGCGGCCAGTTAACCTCGAAATCCGTTGGATCGGGCGCATGATCGCCTTCCTCCGGCTCGGCGCCGCCGGTGATGTAGACCGAGCCTTCGGGCCGCACATAGATGCCGGACGGATCCACCAGCAGCGGCATGTCGGCGAATTTGTCGCGCGCTTCGAAGACGAAGACATTGCGCTTGCGCGGCTCGACCGGCAGCGCCAGCCCGGCCAAGGCGGCGACGTTGCCGGCATTCGGCCCGGCCGCGTTGATGACGATGCCGGCTTCCAGCGTCTCGCCATTGTCGAGGCTTACACTGGTGATGCGGTTGCCGTCCCGCGCGATGCCGGTGACGGAGGCGGTGATGAGATCGATCTTCTTGTCGCGCAGCGCCTTGCGGAACAACATCAGCATGGCATGCGCGTCGAACCAGCCTTCGCCGCTGCGGCCATAGGCGCCGGCGGCAATGCCTTCGGCCGATAGCCAGGAGAAACGCTGCGTCAGC
This sequence comes from Mesorhizobium sp. CA6, assembly GCF_020165035.1. Taxonomy (NCBI): domain Bacteria; kingdom Pseudomonadati; phylum Pseudomonadota; class Alphaproteobacteria; order Hyphomicrobiales; family Phyllobacteriaceae; genus Mesorhizobium; species Mesorhizobium sp. CA6. The sequence goes on from NZ_JAIUHI010000022.1 coordinate 5,256, forward strand.
TGGCCGGCATCCTCCAGCACAATGTCGGCGCCCTCGGCGACCTGCGTCTCGTGATTGGCCTTGAGGATCGGCAGCCCGGCCTCGCCGGCGAGGATGAGATAGCCGCCCTCGCGAAAGCCGATATCGGCGTCGGCGCCGAAGGTTTCCTTCAGCCGCCGGAACAGTTTCAGCGTGAACTGCGACAGGCGGATGTTTTCAGGAATCGAGAATTGCTGGCGGATCGAGGCGCAGGACAAGGTCGTCGCCGCATGCGAGAATTGCGGATCGCGCTCGATCAGCGCGATGGAACCGGTAAAGCCCTCCTCGCGCAAATAATAGGCGACCGAGGACCCGACGATGGCCCCGCCGATGATGACGATGTCGTAGCGCACGCTTTTGGTTCTCCGACTCCAGAGCATGATCCCGACGCTCGGGTTCGCACGCTCAAATCAATGCAGGAAGATCGATCTCGAAGCGCGTGCCGCGCTCGGAGTCAATCAGCCTGATCGTGCCATCATGCGCTTTCAGGAGGGCCAGCACGATGCCGAGCCCCATGCCGGTGCCGCCGGATTCGCGCCGCGTGGTGAAGAAGGGCTCGAAGATCCTGGCGCGGTTGGCGGCCGAGATGCCGTCGCCGTCGTCGCTGATCCGGACCGACGCGCGCTCGCCGTCGGCTGAAGCATGGATCGCCACCTGTCGGGCGCCATGTCGTGCCGAATTGTCGATGAGATTGGCGAGCACGATGCCGAGATTCTCGGCCGAGATGCCGAGCCTGATATCGCCGCCGCCTTCAAGCCGCGCTTCCAGCCTCGTGTCGATCGGCAAGGACGCCAACGCCGCATGAAGCGTGGTGCTTTCGCCGCTCGGCTCCAGATTTTCCGCGCGCGCCAGGTCGAGCAGGCGGCGCACCAGGAGATTGAGCCGCCCGGCATCGGTGACGATGTTGTTGGAGAAACGCCGCCGCTCGGCCTCGTCCATCGCGCCGCCGGAATCCCTCAGCAGCTCCGCCGCGCCCTGGATCGCCGTCAGCGGCGATTTCAGCTCATGCGAGACATGGGTGGCGAAGGTCTGGATGCTGTCGGAGCGCGCCTGCAGTTTTTGCGCCATGTCGAGGAACGCCGCCGACAGCGCCGCCATCTCGCGCGTGCCGTGATGGGCGAGCGGCCTGATTGCTTCGCGGTCGCCGGCGGCGATGCGTTTTGTCCGCTCGATCAGCGCGTAGATCGGCCGGCTGACGGTGCGGATGAACACCAGCGCGATCAGCAGCGTGCCGCCGAGGATGGCGATCGCCGCCAACGTCACCTTGCCGCGCTCGCCATAGAGGTGCTTGACGATGTTGTTCGGCGTTCGCGACAGATAGACCACGCCCGCGACCCGGCCGTCGAGCTCGACCGGCAGGGCGACGAAGACGCGCACCCTGGTGCCGCGGCTCACTGAGTAGAGCGGCGGCGGCGGCTGGTCGGGAATGCGCAGCCTGAGCGCGCTGGCATAGGCGCCTGAAAGCGCGGCCCGCACCTCTTCGATCTCGCCAAGCGACTGGCCGACCTCGTCGCCGCCGGCGATCACCACGCCGCGCGGGTCGAGCAGGCGGAAGCCGGCAAGCGTCGTTTTCTGCGTCTCGTCGAGAATGCCGTCGAGCCGCGCGCCTATTGCCGCGAAGGCCGGATCGGCGGTGGCGGGAAGCGCCGCCGGGCGCGTCGGCATGACATCGTCCGAGGCAAGGTCGAGGCGCGGCTCGATCGGATCATAGGGATAGTTGTTGTCCCTTGCCGGATCGGCCGAGATCGGCGACCCCAGTTTTTCCTGGGGAATGCCTGCGGCGCGCACCTCCTGGGCATAGACGGCGGCGACGACCGCGCCTTGCGCGATGAGCTCGCCTTCGGTCTGGCGGATGAGCTGGTTCTCGTAGAGCCGGAAGAAGAACAGCCCGACCAGCGGCAGCGCCATCACCAGGATGAGGATGACGACGACGACAGTGGCAAGCCTGGGCCGCCACTTCTCCTTGCTCAACCACCGCATCGACCGAGCCGGAAGCCGACGCCATGCACCGTCGCGATCGCGTCGAGACAGCCGACCGCCGCCAGCTTGGCCCTCACGTTGCGGATATGGCTGTCGACCGTGCGTTCCGAGACATGGATGTTGGAGGCATAGGCATTGGCCATCACCGCCTCGCGGCCAAGCACATGAAGCGGGCGGGCGAGGAAGCCCTTCAAAATAGCGAACTCGATCGCCGTCAAGGTGAGCGGCTTGCCGTCGAAGCTGGCTTCATGGCTTGCCGGGACGAGCATGAGCTTGCCATGCACGAATTGACGGTCGTCGGCTTCTTCTTCGACCGGCGCCGGACGCGCGCGCCGCAGGATGACGTTGACGCGGGCGACCAGCTCGCGCGGGCTGAACGGTTTCGTCACATAATCGTCGCCGCCCATCTCCAGCCCGAGCACCCGGTCGATCTCCTCGTCGCGCGCGGACAAAAACAGCACCGGCACGTCGGACTTCTGCCGCAACCTGCGGCAGACCTCCAGCCCGTCCATCTCCGGCATGCCGATATCGAGCACGATGAGATCGGGCGCGCGGCGCTCGACCGCTTGCAGCGCCGCTGCGCCGTCGGCGACGGCGGCCGTCTTCATGCCGGCCTTTTCCAGCGCGAAGCAGATGATCTCGCGGATATGCGGGTCGTCGTCGGCGACGAGGATGTTGTGCGGCATGAAATCAGCGGCCCGGCGCGTAAGATAGGATGACGGCAGGATTAGAGCAATTCCAGGGAAAAGTGCGAAATTGTTTTCGGTCCGGAGTGGAGCGGCCTCGGGGCGAAAAGCAGGATACCCGCCCCATGGCATGGTCTTTGCGGCTCGACGAGCCACCAGCCTTCAGTGCGGAGCCGGCGCGGCAGCGACCAGCGGGATGTATGAGGTGTTCGCATGATGCCGGTTTCGCCGGCCGGTGCGGTAAGTGCGCGGCGGAATCCCGGAGCTTTTCAGCAAGGGTTTGCAGATTTGGTGCAGGCAGGTCGCCTTTTCGGCGGGATAATCGCGTAGGGCGCTCCCCCTCTCCGTCTCGGCTTCGCCGAGTCACCTCTCTCCCGCCTCTGGCGGGGGCGAGGAACCCAGGCCTGCGAAGGTCGCGCGCCCTCGGCGATTAGCGTTTCCTCGCCCCACAAAGTGGGGGAGAGGTGGCTCGGCGCGCAGCGCCGAGACGGAGCGGGGGCTGGCGCCGCCATATGCGATTGTCCTGTCCCCTCCGCCTTGCCTCGCCCGCCATCACCCGGCATAGATCGGCGATGGCTCAAGAACCCTACCGCCCGCGCCGCTCTGTGCTTTACATTCCCGCCTCCAACGACAAGGCGTTTGCCAAGCTCGGCTCCCTGGCCTGCGACGCCGTCATCATCGATCTCGAGGACGCCGTCCTGCCCGCCGGCAAAAAAGCGGCGCGCGACAAGATTGCCGGCATCCTGGCTGCGCGCCCCGAACGGCGCTGCGAGATGGTGGTGCGCATCAATCCTTTGGCCAGCGAATGGGGCACTGATGACCTATTGGCAGTGGCCAAGGCCGAGCCCGACGGCATTCTTCTGCCCAAGATCGCCACGCCGCGCGACATCCTCGAGGCCGGCGACCTGCTCGACGACAATTTCGCGCCGGACAGCGTGAAACTATGGGCGATGGTCGAGACGCCCAAGGCGCTGCTCAACATCGGCGCCATCGCCGAACTCGGCCGCGATCCGGCTTCGAGGCTGGCTTGTTTCGTGACCGGAACGAATGACCTGGTGAAGGCGACCGGCATCCTGGCGACGCCCGACCGGCGCTATCTGATGCCGTGGCTGATGCAGCTGGTGCTTGCGGCGCGGGCCGGCGGTCTCGACGTCATAGATGGCGTTGCCAATGATTTTTGCGATCTCGACGCTTTTGCCCCCGAATGCGCCGACGGGGCGGCCATGGGTTTCGACGGCAAGTCGCTGATCCATCCCGCCCAGATCGAGCCGGCGAACCGCGCTTTTTCGCCGTCGCCCGAGAGGCTGGCTGCGGCCCGGGCGATCCGGGAGGCGTTCGCGCGGCCCGAGAATGCCGGCAAGGGCGTGATTGCGCTGGACGGCCGCATGGTCGAACGGCTGCATCTGGCGGAAGCCGAGAAACTTCTGGCGAAGGCCGCGATCATCGGCGCATGATGTCGGACGAAACACGATTTTTCAGCCCGGCTTTTCGCCCAATCACGACAAATTAGTTACGACAGATTAGGCACGACAGGATCAATCCATGAAACTCTACCGCTTCCTCACCGGCCCGGACGACGCCACCTTCTGCCACAAGGTGACGGCAGCCCTGAACAAGGGCTGGCACCTGTTCGGCTCGCCGACCTATGCCTTTGACCAGCAGACGAAGTCGATGCGCTGCGGCCAGGCCGTGGTGAAGGACGTCGAAGGCCAGGACTACACAGCCGACACCAAGCTCAGCGACTGGTAGGAGGGCAGCAGGCTCTCTCATTCGTCATCCTAGGGCGTAGCGACGCGAAGCGGAGCGCAGACCCTAGGATCCATTCCGTTCCCTCTGCCGAAGGGCGCGGCGGGCCAGAATATAGGGAAATTGCGGTGTCGGGCGGCAGGCGTTCCGTTCTGCACCGCGGCTTGGTGTTGATGGAATGGCATGGATCCTAGGGTCTACGCGCGTCGCTTCGCTCCTTGCTTCGCCCTAGGATGACGAGGTGCGTGCTCAGCCTGCCGCCGCCTGCTCCGCCGCCTCCTCGATCCGCTCCATGTCGTCGTCCGACAGGCCGAAATGGTGGCCGATCTCATGGATCAGCACGTGGGTGACGATGTCGCCCATCGTCTCTTCATTCTCGGCCCAGTAGTCGAGGATGGCGCGGCGGTAGAGCGTGATGCGGTTTGGACCTTCGCCGGTCTGCGGGTTCCAGCGCTCGGCGATGCCGCGCCCCTCGAACAGACCGAGCAGGTCGAAGGGCGTCTCCAGCGACAGATCGTCCATGATCTCGTCGGTCGGGAACTCGGCGATCTGGATGATGATCTCGCCGGTGAGCTTGCGGAACTCGTCCGGCAGATGGGCATAGGCCTCCAGCGCCAGAAGCTCCATCTCGTCCATCGACGGCGAGAGCTGGTCGTGCCAGGTGCGGGTCTTGTAGATGCGGGCCATGAAATGTCCTTTAATCCCGGCATATAGGCTTTCACGCCGATTGAGGCAAATGGACCGGCTGGGGTGTTCGCTTTCAAGGTAAAAGACGAAGGAATAAATTCCTTGCGACTCTGCTTGACTCTTCCGGGCGCCTCTGGAATCTATAGGAACATAACAGGAACAACTGCTGCTGGAAGTGAACGTCATGGCGATGAGCGCCGTGGCGCGGGACACTGTTTTTGCCCTGCGCCGCCAGATCGCGAAGATCGAGGGAACGCTGCCCGAGCGCCTGCAGGCGCCCTCGGGGTGCGCGCCCGAAGCAATTCCAGGAAAAGTGCGAAGCAGTTTTCCCTCCGGAATGGCGCAAAACCAAACATCCAGCGATGCCGCCGGGCCGGACATGACGATTGTCCGGCGCGGCCTTGCCGTGGCTTCGGCGGATGCCTTCCTGCACACCGGCATCGATAGGCTCGATGCAGCGCTTGGCGGCGGCCTGCCCAAGGCGGCGCTCAGCGAAATCCATGGCCTGGAGACCCGCGATGCCGGCGCCGTTGCCGGCTTCGCGCTCTCGCTCGTAAGCCTGGTCCTCAGGGAGAAGCAGGGTCTGCCGATCCTCTGGGTCGGCACGGCGGAAATCTTCCACGAGGCCGGCATGCCCTATGCCAGGGGCCTTCATGCCCTGTTCGGCATCGAGCCGGGGCAATTGCTGTTTTCCGAGGCGCCGAAGCTGCTCGACGCGCTGTGGATTGCCGAGGAGGCCGCCCGCATGACGGCCTTTGCCGCGGTCATCCTCGAGATCCGCGGCAGTCCGCGGCTTCTCGACCTCACCGCCACGCGCCGGCTGCATGCGCGGGCCCGGAGCGCCGGCCGCCCGCTGCTGTTGCTGCGCCAGGCCGGCGAGGCCGATCCCACCGCCGCTCCGGTGCGCCTCATCGTTTCGGCGGCGCCCGCGGCAAGCCGCGAGACCCTCGCCGGGCCGCTCGCCGGCTCGATCGGCCGCCCGGCCTTCAAAGTCGATATCGGCAAGAGCCGCACGGCCCTGCCTGGACAGTTCACACTGGAGTGGAACCCCGATGAGCACGCTTTTGCAGAAAGAACAGAGAATTCTGTCGCTGTGGTTCCCGCATCTGGCCGCGGAGCGGATCCTGCGCCAGCGTCTGGGGCGGTCCTGGCGTTCCCGGCCCTCGCATCGCCTGCCGTCGCCTCAGCCGCCGCTGGTGATCAGCCATCGCGACAACAACACCCAGCGCATCGCAGCCCTCGACGAGCGGGCTGAGGCGCTCAGATTGAAGCGCGGCATGGGCATCGCCGATGCGCGCGCCATGCATCCCTCGATCGATGTGGTCGAGGCAGACCCGGAAGCCGACCGCCGCCTGCTCGAAGGCCTTGCCGACTGGTGCGACCGCTACACGCCGCTGGTGGCGATCGACGGCGAGGACGGGCTGTTCCTCGACGTTACCGGCTGCACGCATCTGTTCGGCGGCGAGCGCGCCATGCAGGACGAGATCCTCGCCCGCTTCTTCCAGCAGGGCTTCGATGTCCGCGCCGGGCTGGCCTCGACGCCGGGCGCCGCTTGGGCGGCGGCGCGCTTCCATGGCGATCGCATCCTAGCCGGCGGCGAGGAGGAGGCGCTGCTTTCGCCGCTGCCCTTGTCGGCGCTGCGCATCGCGCCGGAAACCCGCGCCAGCCTGGAAAGTGTGGGCCTGCGCACCGCCGGCGCGGTGATGGCAGCACCGCGCGCGCCGCTCGCCCGCCGTTTCGGCGCCACCTTGCTTCTGCGCCTCGACCAGGCGCTCGGCCGCCTCGACGAAGCCGTGTCGCCGCGCCTTCCCGTCGCGCCGCTCTCGGTCGAGCGCCATCTTGCCGAGCCGGTCGTGCTCACCGACGACATCGAGCGGCTGGTGAGCCGGCTGGCGATCGCCTTGAAGACCGACCTCGAACGCCGCGGCGAGGGCGCAAGGACGCTGGCGCTGCTTCTCTTCCGCGTCGATGGCGCCGTCAACCGCATCGCCGTCGGCACCTCGCGCCCGATGCGCGAGCCGCGGCTGATCCAAAGACTGTTCCATGAGCGGCTCACCGCGCTGGAGCAGAGCATCGACGCCGGCTTCGGCTTCGATCTCGTGCGGCTGTCCGTGCTGTCGGTCGCGGCCTTCGACCTGGTTCAGGGCGACCTCACCGGCGAGACGGACGACGATGACGCCGACATCGCGCTCTTTGCCGACCGCGTCCGCGCCCGTCTCGGCGAAGCCGCCGTGCTGAAGCCGGTGGTCGTCGAAAGCCATCTGCCGGAACGCGCCGTCAAAACCGTGCCTTTCGCCGAAGCGCCGCAAGGACGCGCCCCGGCGGCCGGCCGGACGCCGCCGCCCCGAACAGCGCCACCGATGACCGTTTATCCGCCGGAGCGGCCGGTGCGCCTGTTCCGCTCGCCCGAGCCGATCGAGGTGCCGGCGACCGAGATCCCGGAGGGACCGCCGATGAATTTCCGCTGGCGGCGCGCGCTCTATCGTGTCGCCCGCGCCGAGGGGCCGGAGCGCATCGCCGCCGAATGGTGGCGCCAGCTGCCCGGCGAGGAAGAGGCGCCGACCCGCGACTATTACCGCATCGAGGACAGCGAGGGGCGCCGCTACTGGCTCTACCGCCAGGGCCTCTACAGCAGCGCCGCGCAGGCCGCGCCGCCGCGCTGGTTCATGCATGGGGTGTTCGCATGAATGCGCTGACCGTCATCCCCTATGCCGAGTTCGGCATAAGCTCGAATTTCTCCTTCCTGCGCGGCGCTTCGAAACCCGAGGAGCTGGTGGTGACGGCGAAGTTCTACGGTTTTGCCTCGATCGGCCTTGCCGACCGCAACACGGTCGCCGGCGTCGTGCGCGCCTGGCAACAGGCCAGGGTGGAAAAGCTCGCCTACCATCCCGGCTGCCGCCTGGTATTTGGCGACGGCACGCCGGACATCCTCGCCTATCCCCGCGACCGCCAGGGCTGGGGGCATCTCTGCCGCATGCTCACGCAAGCCAATCTGCGCGACGAGAACGAGAAGGGCGCGACGCTGCTCCAGTTGAGCGACCTGCTCGAATGGGGCGATCGGATGTCGCTGGCGATCCTGCCCGATTTGTCGGCAGGCGCGCAAGGCAACCTGGCATTCATTAGCCGGTTTAAGGATCGCTTCGGCGCAGCGCTCCGGCTGGCCGTGGCGCCGGATTATGCCGGCAACGACCGTTTCCGCATCGAGCAGGCTTCCGCGATGGCCGAGCATGCCCGCGTCCCGCTGATGGCGACCAACGACGTGCTCTACCATGCCGCCGATCGCCGGCCGCTGCAGGACGTGCTGACCGCAATCCGCCTCAACACGCCGGTTTCCGAGGTCGGGCTGGAGCTGATGGCCAATGCCGAGCGCCACCTGAAGCCGCCGCCGGAGATGGCGCGGCTTTTCCGCCGCCACCCGCAGGCGTTGGCCGAGACACTGCGCTTCGCCGACGAGCTCGCCTTCTCGCTCAGCGACCTCGAATACAATTATCCGGACGAGCCGACCGAATCCGGGCTTGGACCGCAGGCCGAGCTCGAACGGTTGGCGCGGGAAGGCGCGGCCGTTCGCTATCCGGCCGGCGTTCCCGAGGATGTGCTGAAACGCATCGACAGCGAGCTCGTCTTGATCGAGCGCCTGAACTATGCCCGCTATTTCCTCACCGTCCATGACATCGTCAAATTCGCCCGCAGCCAGGGCATCCTTTGCCAGGGCCGCGGTTCGGCCGCCAATTCGATCATCTGCTTCTGCATCGGCATCACCGAGGTCGGACCCGAGCGCATCGACACCTTGTTCGAACGTTTCATCTCGGAGGAACGCAACGAGCCGCCCGACATCGACGTCGACTTCGAGCATGAGCGGCGCGAAGAGGTCATTCAGTACATCTATACGAAATACAGCGCCAAGCGCACCGCCTTGGCCGCCGCCGTCATCAGCTATCGCGGCCGCTCGGCCCTGCGCGAGGTGGCCAAGGCCATGGGCTTGTCGGAGGATGTCCGCAGCGCGCTCTCCAGCACCATCTGGGGCTGGTCGACCTCCGAGCTCGGCGAAAGGGAAGCCAATGCCGGCGGCCTCGACCGCACCGATCCGCTGTCACGTCAGGTGCTGGAACGCGCCAACGAGATCATGGGCTTTCCCCGCCATCTTTCCCAGCATGTCGGCGGCTTCGTTATCACCCGCGACCGGCTCGACGAGGTCGTGCCCATCGTCAAGACGGCGATGGAGGAGCGCAAGATGGTCGAGTGGGACAAGGACGATCTCGATGCTGTGAAGATCCTCAAGGTGGACGTGCTGGCGCTCGGCATGCTGACCTGCCTGAAGCGCGCCTTCACCTTGCTCACCGATCATTATCCGCGGGCGCGGGATCCGTTTGGACAGCCTTATGTGCTCGCGACCCTTCCCGAAGAGGATAGGCGCGTTTACGCCATGATCCAAAGAGCCGACACGCTCGGCGTCTTCCAGATCGAGTCGCGCGCGCAGATGTCGATGCTGCCGCGCCTCAAGCCGGCAAATTTCTACGACCTCGTCATCGAGGTGGCGATCGTGCGCCCCGGCCCGATCCAGGGCGACATGGTGCATCCCTATCTGCGCCGGCGGCAGGGCAAGGAGAAGGCCGAATACCCCAAGCCTGAGTTGGAAGAGATTCTCGGCAAGACCCTTGGAGTGCCTTTGTTCCAGGAGCAGGCGATGAAGATCGCCATCGTCGCCGGCGGCTTCAAGCCGGGTGAGGCAGACGAGTTGCGCCGCGCCATGGCGACCTTCAAACGCACCGGCACGATAGGAAACTATGAAACGCGAATGGTCGAGGGAATGGTCAAGAAGGGCTATCCTAGAGAGTTCGCCGAGCGCTGCTTCAAGCAGATCGAAGGCTTTGGCGAATATGGCTTTCCCGAAAGCCACGCCGCCTCCTTCGCGCTGCTTGTCTACGCCTCCTGCTGGTTCAAGACCTTCTATCCGGACGTGTTCTGCGCCGCGATCCTGAATTCCCAGCCGATGGGTTTTTACCAGCCGGCCCAGCTCGTGCGCGATGCGCGCGACCATGGTGTCGAGGTGCGCGAGGTCGACATCAACCATTCCGTCTGGGACTGCACGCTGGAGGAAACCGCCTTCGATCCGTCCCGCATTCTCGAGCGCCACGCCTCGATGCGCGGCGTTATCGAGACGGCTCACGCCGTCCGCCTCGGCTTCCGCCAGATCAAGGGCCTATCCGAAGAGCGCATGGATATAGTCGTTGCCCGCCGCGGCGACGGCTATCGCTCGGTCAGGGACGTCTGGCTGCGTTCGGGCCTCGATGTCGGCGAGATCGAAAGATTGGCGCAAGCGGACGCCTTCCGCTCGATCGGCCTCGACCGCCGTGCCGCGCTCTGGGAAGTCCGCGCCCTTGACGGCAAGAGCGCCGCCGAGAAACTGCCGTTGTTCGACCAGCCCTCGCTTCGCCTGCGCGAGCTGGAGCCGGAAACGAAACTGCCGAAAATGCCGCTCGGCGAGCATGTCGTGCACGACTACCGCTCGCTCGGCCTGTCGCTGAAGGAGCATCCCGTCGCCTTCCTGCGCGAACGGCTGGATCGCGCCGGCGTCACCCCCAACGCCCGCCTGCCGTCTGTGCGCGACGGCCGTCGCGTCTCCGTCGCCGGGCTGGTGCTGGTGCGCCAGCGTCCGGGCAAGGGCAATGCCATTTTCCTCACGCTGGAAGACGAAAAGTCGATCGCCAACGTCATCATCTGGCCACGCGTCTTCGACCGCTTCCGCCCGGTGGTCATGGGCGCGCGCTTCATCCGCGTCACCGGCAAGCTGCAGCATGAATCGGACGTCATCCACATCGTCGCCGACCGGGTCGAGGATTTGACGTCCTGGCTGGGCGTGCTGCTGGAGTCCGCCAACCGACCGGTCATCGAGCATAATCCCGCCGAACGGCCGGTTGGAGCCGCCGCAAACCGCGGCCGGCCTGTCCATCAGGAGATCGAGGCCCTGTCGGGTGCCGCGCAACAAGTCATGCCGAAAGGGCGGAATTTTCAGTAGAACGATACGGGAAGCAGACGTCCGACTGCGTGTGCCGTCACGATGCACAACTTTGATGTCGGCGGGACAGCGCCCCCCCTCTGTCCTACCGGACATCTCCCCCTCAAGGGGGGAGATCAGACGTCACGCCGGCTTTTCGCTAATCTCCTACACTGCAGAATGGACGGGAGGCCCAAGCTGCCAATCTCCCCCTAGAGGGGGAGATGGCCGGCAGGCCAGAGGGGGGCGCGAAGGATCGCCTACCTACGTCACTGTACCAAGCACAGCCCACTCACGAAGCCCCGCCGAGCCGCGGCGGTGGGGTTAGCATGTCCTCGGCCGAGATCGTGCGCGCCTCCGAGGGCAGCATGATCGGGATGCCGTCGCGCACCGGATAGGCGAGCTTCGCCACGCGCGAGACCAGCTCGTTGCGCTCGGGGTCCCAGGTTAGCGGTCCTTTGGTCAGCGGGCAGGCGAGCAGCTCCAGCAGCTTCGGGTCGACCGTGGCTTTTCGTCCGTCCCGTCCGTCCGCCATGAACTCATCCCCGTGCCGGCAAGCTATTGTAGACTCGAGCCAAACTCATCATCCTCGCGCGCCAGCGTCATTTCGGTGATGGCGATCAGTGTTTCGGCGCGCGTCTTCAGGTCCGGCGCTTCCAGCAGCGCCTGCTTCTCGGCCGGCCCGTAGGGCGCCATCATCGACAGCGCGTTGACCAGCATGCCGTTTTCGGCGCGGCTGACGCTTTCCCAGTCGGCCTCGAGGTCGTTGGCCTGCAGATAGGAACGAAAAGCCTTGAGCAGCGCCGGCCGGTCGACGTCGGCGCCGGCCGGGTCTTCCTCGAGGTCGGCGAGAAACGGCGCGATCTTGCACTGCCGGAACGGCGCCTTTGCCGTAAGTTCCTGCACAACGCGAAACCGGCACACGCCCTGCAGCGAGATCAAATAGCGCCCGTCGCCCGTCTCGGCGAGCGAGATGATGCGCCCGGCGCAGCCGACGCTGCACAGTTCAGGCTCGCCGTCGTCGCGCAATGCGCCGTCGAGGCTGGGCTGGATCATGCCGATCAGCCGCGAGCCGGCCATCGCCAGATCGATCATCTGCAGATAGCGCGGCTCGAAAACGTTGAGCGGCATGCGGCCGCCCGGCAGAAGCAGCGCGCCGGCGAGCGGGAAAACCGGGATTGCCGCCGGCAGATCCTTGGCAAGCCTGTAAAGTGCGTTACCGACGCGCACCGCGACCCTCCCAAAGCAACGCCGGCAAGCGTATCAAGCTGCAATCTCCTCTCGCACCGGCGAATTCGTCACGATCGGCATCCGGCCCGCCCTTATCTGGCGCTGATGTCCCGCTGCGCAAGCCTGCCGGCCGCGACAGCCGGCAAAAAATTCACGGCAATTCCGGGAAAGTATCAGTTGGGGTCGGCAAATTCGCCGCAGCTTTCCGTCCGGAATTGCGCAAACCGAACTTAAAGCGGTTCGGCGGCTCTGTGAATCGCCGAAACCGTCCTACGAGAACAGCAGCGACGAGAGCTTGCGGCGTGCCGCGAGCGTCGCCTCGTCGGTCATTCCCCAGGCTTCGAACAGCTTCAACAGCTGCGCCCTGGCGCCGTCGTCGTTCCAGGTCCGGTCGGCCTTGACGATCGCCAGCAAATTGTCGGCGGCCGCGTCGCGCTCGCCGCGCGCGTTCTGGATCATCGCCAGATCGAAGCGCGCCTGATGGTCGGCGGGGTTGGCGGCGAGCCGGCGCTCGAGCTCGTCCGGATTGCCGAGCGCGGCCGCTTCCGCGGCAAGCGTCATCTTGGCGCGCAGCGCCGCCAGCGCCGGCGCGTCCTTCTTGTCCTCGGGCGCTCGCGCCAGCACGGCCTCGGCACCTTCCACGTCCCCGGCATCGTACAGGATCTCGCCCAGGCCTGCGACCGCCTCGATCGTCTCCGGCGCCTGCTCGAGGACCGCGTCGTAAATGTCGGCCGCAGTCTGGACGTCGCCGGCCGTGCGCGCCTCGGCCGCCGCCGCAAGCGCGTCGGCGATCTGCGGCACGCCGCCGCCCTTGCCGCCGACCTTCTCGATGAATTGGGCGACCTGGCTTTCCGGAACCGCGCCCATGAACCCGTCGACGGGCTGGCCATCCTTGAAGGCGATGACCGCGGGAATCGACTGGATGCCGAGCTGGCCGGCGATCGAGGGGTGATCGTCGATGTTCATCTTGACCAGCTTGACCTTGCCGCCGGCGTTCTTCACCGCCTTTTCGAGCTGCGGCGTCAGCTGCTTGCAAGGCCCGCACCATGGCGCCCAGAAGTCGACCAGCACCGGCTGGCGGCGCGATTCCTGGATGACGTCGGCGGCGAAAGTCGCGGTTGTGGTGTCCTTGATCAGGTCGGCCGCCGCCGGCCCGTCGCCGAGCGAAACCTTGGCGCGGTCGCCGCCGCCATATTGCACCGTCTGGGCATACTGGCCGCCATTGCCGCCAAACGCGCCGCTATACGGATTGTTGTCACTCATCTTGTCGCCCTTTCGGTCACGCTCTCAGGCGTCGGCGCCCGGCGCGTCATTGTCGGATTTCGCAACCGCCTTCCATGTGGCGATCAGCCCCCGAGTTTCAAGGCAATAAGGCCTTCAAGGCAAGGGCACTTTCAAGGTCATGAGACTTTCAGGATAACAGGATCATGGCCGGTTGCCTCGACGAATCTGATCAGGTCGGCGGCGGCGATCGAGGTCGTCGCCTCATTGGTCAGCGGATGGCCGTTGATGACGTCGTGGCTCATCAACGCCTCGTCGAGCACGACCTTGACCTTGCCTTCCGTGTCGTTGATCAGGCCGAAAACGGTGACCGCGCCGGGGATGACGCCGAGCAGCTCCATCAGCATTTCCGGCTTGCCGAACGACACCCGGCTGGCGGCGCCGATCAGGTGGTGGATCTGCTTCAGGTCGACCACGGCGTCCTCGCCGACGGTGACGAGGAAATAATTGTCCTTCCTGTCCTTGAGGAACAGGTTCTTGGTGTGGCCGCCGGGAATCTCGCCGCGCAGGCCTTGCGAATCGGCGACCGTGAACAGCGGCGGGTGCCTGACCGTCGAGACGGAAATGCCGAGATCGGCAAGAAATTCGTTGAGCTCGGCTTCGGTCTTCGGCATCGGTCCTCGCGCGGTCAAAAAAGGGCTCATGCCGTTTACGGCCAACGGTGCCATCGGGGCAAGGCCGCCGGAGCCATTGCGGGCAAAGCGGGCGGCGGCTTGCCTGCGGATTTGCGAGCAGTCCGGTTTCGCCGCCGCTTCGGTGCTTTCGAGCGAACGTCGCCGCGGGAAGAATTCGCGCCAAAAAAGACCGTCATTTCCCTGTTGCAATCGCCGCGCTCTTCGGCCATATAGGCGCGGCTTGCGGCCCAAGGCCGCGCGAGCGGGTGTAGCTCAGGGGTAGAGCACAACCTTGCCAAGGTTGGGGTCGGGCGTTCGAATCGCCTCACCCGCTCCAGTTTCCTTCAAGGAATCAAGCAAACGAAAAGCCGCGGTCTCCGCGGCTTTTTCGCGTTTGCGGCTAGCGGGAAACCCACCCGCGGCACAGCGCCGGAGTTACGTCTGGACCGTCGGCAACGCGCATTGCCGCATCTCCACGATCTCCTGCAAAAATATCCAGCAGATGGTTCACGCGATATTTTCCTCCGGACGGCCACGTCCGCCATCCGGAAAGTATCCGCTGCCCATCAGACTTGAGTCGCATGCCGAAGGGACTGTAGAGCCTCTTTTGCCGGGCGCCCGACAACTATATGTTGTGTGAAAGTGCTGGAATTAATCCGGCCGGACAGTCTCGCGGGAAGCATTCCCGCAAGTCGTTACGTTGGGGCATAGCTGGAGCAATTCCAGGAAAGTGTGAGCGGTTAATGCTCGGCGACTTCGCCGTAGTCTCCGTTCGGAATTGCGTCGAAGCAAAGATAGAACAGACGTCGGCCATGAGGTTCACAGCCTTTCAGGATCCGTGCGGCCAATGGATGGTGTTCGATTTGCGGTCCGGTCTCCCGGCGCGAATGCCGGACATGTTGCTGCTTGGCCCGACTCGCGAGGAGGCGGAGCTGCTCGCGGGCCAGGCAAATGAATTCCTCTCGGTGCCGCGCTCGGCCGTGCCTCTTTCTCGATATTTGATCGCCCCGCGATGGAACGATTGGGCATCATCGGAAATTTAGCTTGCGCTAAAACAAGGAGGGCCTATGAGGTTCGCGGCAATACAGGATCCCTGCGACGACTGGCTTGTCTGCGATCTGGTTTCCGATCTCCCGGCGGAGATAGCAGGCAGGCTGCTGATCGGGTTGACGCAACGCGAAGCCGAGCAACTTGCCGACCAGGCCAATGCCGGGCCAATCGAGCAGGCCATCGATTGGCCGATCCCGCTCGCCAGCGTCGCTTGAAGGCGGCCGGGCTTGGGAACCCGCCTCGCCGACGGAGCATCGGCGATTCAATCCAAGATCACATCGGATAACATTTGCGTTCCACCTCCGTTTCGACGCCGGGGCGGCTTTCTATATGTCGTTTCTGGGCCGAGATCCGCCGGCGGCGAATGGCCAGCACCGCGACACGACGCGACCGGACGGCCCGTTTTCGGAAAAAGCGGTCTTGCCGCTTCCTCCATCACGAGGAGATGTCATCATGCGTTCTTTCACCCCAAAATTCATCGCGGCCGCCTCGATCTTCGCGGCCATACCGCTTTCGAGCGCCTATGCCGTGCACCGCCACCATAGGGCGCAGGTCGACACAATGACCACGGCGTCAGTGCCGGCGGAGCCCGAAGCGAGAGCCGCGACGCAGCAGCTGCTTGGCGTGAAGCAAGGTATCCGTGCGGCCAGGCAGGCCGGCAAGATCACGCAGGAACAGGCTCGCGACCTGATGCGGCAGGCCGATAGCATCCAGCCCGCCGGCGGCCGTTCTGCGATCGGGCGGATCAATGAGCTGGACCAGCGGCTCCGAAACGCTACCGGCCAAGGGACCTATATGGGCGACGGCTCGGACGGCGGCTATTATCCGAACGGCTGACCGCCTGCATGAGCGGTGCGATGCGGCAGTCCTGGAGCAATTCCGGGAAAGCCGGATCGCGATCCGGCCCGGCGCCGTCGCTTTCGGCCCGCGCACGAAATAAGAACCTGAAGCGGCCCGGCGTTTCGCAAGATCGCCGAACCGCTTCACGCCTCACCGCTGCCGTCACCGATCATGCGACTACGTCAGCCGCGCCCGCGTCGTCCTCGGCGTCGCCAGCAGCAGGCTTGTCTCGCTCCCCGTAATGCCGGGGATCAGCCGGATGCGCCGCAGCACCGCGTCGAAATCCGTCAGCGTGGCTGTGCCGAGCTCGACCACCAGGTCCCAGCGGCCGTTGGTGGTGTGGATGGTCGAGACCTCGGCGAGGCCGCCGAGCGCCTTGACGACGCGGTCGGCGGCATGGCCTTCGATCTCGATCGTCATCACGCCGCGTATCTTCTGGTCGACCGCGTCGGCGCGCAGCACCACCGTGTAGCCGATGATCTCGCCGGACTTTTCCAGCCGTTCCATGCGCGACCTGACCGTGGCGCGTGACACGCCGAGATCGATGGCGAGGTCGGACACGCTGCGCCGCGCATCGTGCCTCAGCAGCGTCACCAGTTTCTCGTCCAATGCGTCCATGGCTTCCATTTCGATAAAATCGTCTGACCATTATGATAGATTAGTCTTCTCGAAATGCCAATTTTCACTGTTCAAGCCGCCAGCGGCTGATGGTTCACTCCTTCGATCAATCGCAAGGTGAGAAAAGATGCGCTGCAGGATCGTCGGCGCGCCGGTGCAGGACGGCGCGGGCAGGATGGGATGCGAGATGGGGCCGAGCGCGCTGCGCACGGCAGGGCTGGTCTCGGTGCTGGCCGAGCTCGGCCACGAGGTCGAGGACTGGGGCGCGGTCGAGAAAGCCGCGGCGCGGCCCGTGGCGCACGGCAATCTCGCGCTGAAGGCGCTGCCGGAGATCTCCGCCTGGACGGCGGCGATCGCCGAGACCGCCTACGCGGCTTCGCGGGACGCCATGCCGATCTTCCTCGGCGGCGACCATTCGATCTCCGCCGGCACCATGTCGGGCGTGGCGCGCCGCGCGGCCGAGCGCGGACGGCCGCTCTTCGTGCTGTGGCTCGACGCACATCCCGATTTCCACACGCTCGACACCACCACCAGCGGCAATCTGCACGGCGTGCCGCTCGCCTATGCCAGCGGCCAGGCCGGTTTTCAGGGCTATTTCCCGGATCTGCCGCAAGCGGTCGACCCGGCCCGCATCTGCGCCATCGGCCTGCGCAGCGTCGATCCGGCCGAGCGCCGCGCGCTCACTGAAGCCGGCGTCACCGTGCACGACATGCGCGCCATCGACGAGCACGGCATCGCGCCTCTGCTGCGCGCCTTCCTGGCCCGCGTCGAGAAGGAGAACGGGCTCTTGCATGTCAGCCTCGACGTCGATTTCCTCGACCCCTCGATCGCGCCCGCCGTCGGCACCACCGTTCCCGGCGGCGCCACCTTCCGCGAGGCGCATCTGGTGATGGAGATGCTGTCCGACTCAGGCCTCGTCTCAAGCCTCGACCTGGTCGAATTGAACCCCTTCCTCGACGAGCGCGGCCGTACCGCCACCCTGATGGTCGACCTCACCGCCAGCCTGATGGGCCGCCGCATCATGGATCGCCCGACCCGCAGCCATTCCGGAAACCTCTGATCATGACCCAGCCTTCGCGCCTTGCCATCGTTCCCTTTGTCAGCGTCGATCGCATGATGAAGCTGGTGCTCGCCATCGGCGTCGAGCGCTTCCTCACCGAGCTCGCCGCCTATATCGAGGAGGATTTCCGCCGCTGGGAGCTGTTCGACAAGACGCCGCGCATCGCCTCGCACAGCCATGACGGCGTCATCGAGCTGATGCCGACCAGCGACGGCAAGATGTACGGCTTCAAATATGTCAACGGCCATCCGAAGAACATGCGCGAAGGACGCCAGACCGTAACCGCTTTCGGCGTCCTCGCCGATGTCGGCTCCGGCTATCCGATGCTGTTGACCGAAATGACCATCCTGACGGCGCTGCGCACGGCGGCCACCTCGGCGGTAGCGGCAAAATACCTGGCGCCGAAGAACTCCCGCGCCATGGCCATCATCGGCAATGGCGCCCAGTCCGAATTCCAGGCCATCGCCTTCAAGGCGCTCATCGGCATCGACCGGCTGCGGCTCTATGACATCGACCGCTCGGCCTCGGAAAAATGCGCCCGCAACCTCGCCGGCAAGGGGTTCGATATCACCATCTGCTCGACCGGGCAGGATGCCGTGGAAGGCGTCGACATCATCACCACGGTGACCGCCGACAAGCAGTATGCCACGATCCTCACCGACAACATGGTCGGCGCCGGCGTCCATATCAACGCGGTCGGCGGCGACTGCCCCGGCAAGACCGAGCTGCACCGCGACATCCTTCTGCGCTCCGACATCTTCGTCGAGTTCCCGCCGCAGACGCGCATCGAGGGCGAGATCCAGCAGCTCGACGCCGATCATCCGGTGACGGAGCTGTGGCAGGTGATGACCGGGAAGGCCGAGGGCCGCAAGACGTCCGAGCAGATCACGCTGTTCGATTCCGTCGGCTTCGCCACGGAAGATTTTTCCGCGCTGCGCTACGTCCGCGACCAGCTCCAGGCCACCGGCCTCTATGAGGAGCTCGACCTGCTCGCCGACCCCGACGAGCCGCGCGACCTGTTCGGCATGCTGCTGAGAGCCGCCATGCAGCCGGCGGCCTGAGGCGGTTCGCTGAGGCGATTTCATACGGCGGGATAATCGCATAGAGCGCTCCCCCTCTCCCGTCTCGGCTTCGCCGAGCCACCTCTCACCACTTCGTCTACGTTAAGCACATCTTCTGTGACTGGCGCGACTGATCAGGCCGACGCTTGATTGCCACGTGGTTCCCCCAATCCGTCGCTGCTTCGCAGCGCCACCTTCCCCCCCTCCGGAGGGAAAGGAAGGGAGCTGGACGGGCGTTGACGGCAAAAGGCTTGGCGCCTTTCCTCTACCCCGTCGATCGGGGGAGAGGTGGCTCGGCGAAGCCGAGACGGAGTGGGGGTCGACCAGCGCGCTGCCATGCACGCTATCGCCAAAGGCCGGCCGCTTTGAAAGGTGTGCATGCCATAGATGAAATGGCGGAGAGGTGGATCGGCGCGCAGCGCCGAGACGGAGCGGGGGCAGTGCCTAAGTCGTCGATTGCCAGACTACCCCCGCGCCGCGCAGCTTTCCCGCTCCACCAGAACCGGCGCCAGCACCTCGCGCCTTGACGGCGCTTCCGGCTCGCCCAGCCTCTCGAGCAGCAGGCTCACCGCCAGCGTGCCGATCTTTTCCACCGGCTGCGCGATTGTCGTCAGCGGCGGCCAGGTGGTGACGGCGTAGGGGATGTCGTCGAAGCCGATCATCGACATATCGTCGGGAACATGCAATCCCCGCGAGCGCAGCGCCGTGACCGCGCCCATGGCCATCAGGTCGTTGCAGGCGAACACCGCAGTGATGCCGGCCGCCTGTACCATAAGCTGCTCCATCGCTAGGCGGCCGCCGGCGAAATGATAGTCGGAATCGACGATTGACGACGCCGGCAGCTCAACGCCTGCTTCGCCAAGCGCGCGGACAAAACCGCGCAGGCGGGCCGGGCTGGAGCTCGAATCGCGCGGACCGCCGATGACGCCGATCTTCCTGTGGCCGAGGCCGGCCAGGTATTTGCCGGCGAGATAGCCGCCATGGTCGTGGTCGACCAGCACCGAATCGACATTGACCGACTGGATCTCGCGGTCGAGCAGCACCGCCGGCACGCTGGGCAGGAGGCGGGCGAACACCCGCGCGTGGTCGGACGAGCCGGCAAAGATCAACCCGTCGATCTGCTTGGCCATCAGCACCGAGAGATAGCGCTCCTCCTTCTCGGCATTGCCGTCGGAGTTGCACAGGATCACCGTGTAGCCGGAAACGAAGCCCGCATCCTCGATCTGCCGCGCCACGCTGGCGAAGAAGGGATTGGAATTGTCGGGGAGCAAAAGGCCGATGGTCTTGGTTTCGCCGCGCCTGAGACTCCTCGCCACCGAGTTCGGGCTGTAGCGCAGCGCCGCGATCGCGGCGCGCACGCGCTCGGCCGTTTCCGGCTCGACATGACGCGTATGGTTCATCACATGCGAGACGGTGGCGACGGACACCCCCGCACGGCGCGCGACATCGGCAATCGTCGTCATGGCCCGTTCCCCTCAGCGGATTTTCCGCAACAGCCTCTCCCGGTACGCGTCTAGGATGACCGCGAGCACGATGACAAGGCCAATCACGATCGGTTTGAAATTGTCGCCGACGCCAAGCAGCTGCAATCCGGTGGAAAGCACCTGCAGGATACAGGCGCCGACCAGCGTGCCGATGATTGAGCCCTTGCCGCCGCTGAGGCTGGTGCCGCCGATGATGACGGCGGCAATGGCGTTGAGCTCGTAGCCGACGCCGGCGATCGGGCTGCCGATGTTGAGGCGCAACAGATAGACCATCGCCGCGATGCCGGCGGTGAGCCCGCTGATGGTGAAGGCGGCGACCTTGTAGAAATCCGGATTGTGGCCCGACAGCCGCACCGCCTCGTCATTGGTGCCGACGGCGAAGATCATGCGGCCGAAGACGGTGAAGCGCAGCACGAACCAGCCGGCGGCGATCACCAGCACGGCGACGAGGAAGATCGACGGCAGGAAGCCGCCGATGATCAGATTGCCGAAATCGACAAAACTCTGCGGCAGGCCGGTGATGGTCGAATTGTCGCTGACCACGCGCGCGGCGCCCGCCGCCATGTTGAGCATGCCCAGCGTTACGATGAAGGACGGGATCTTCCAGCGCGTCGAGATCCAGCCATTGAGGAAGCCGCACACCGCACCCGTCGCCATGCAGGCAAGCAGCGCCAGCGTGATCGCGACGGCCGGCGACAGGCTCTCGTTTATCATGACGGTGGCGCCGACCACGGTGCACAGCGCCAGCACCGAGCCGACCGAAAGGTCGATGCCGCCGGTGAGGATGACGAAGGTCATGCCGGCCGCCAGCACCGTGTTGATGGCGATCTGCACGAAGATCTTCAGCGCGTTGCCGGAGGTGGCGAAATAGGGCGCGGTCGCCGAGAAGAACAGCGTGATCAGCACCAGTGCCAGGAGCACGCCGGCATCGCGCACCAGGAAACGCAGGAACTTCGCCCGACCCGGAGAAACAGGCGCCGCCACGGCTATCTCGGACGTCTCGCTCATGGTCGCACATACTCCTGATAGGCGAGCGACAGGATGCGCTCCTGGTCGAATTCGGATCGCGGCACCTCGCCGACGATCTTGTTTTTCGAAAAGACGATGATGCGGTGGCACATGCCCATCAATTCAGGCAGGTCGGACGACACCATGATGATGCCCTTCTGCCGCGCCGCCAGCATCCACAGCAGCTGGTAGATCTCGCGCCGCGCGCCGATGTCGACGCCGCGCGTCGGCTCGTCGAGGATCAGCGTGGAGGTGCCGCGGAACAGCCATTTGGCCAGCACCACCTTCTGCTGGTTGCCGCCGGAGAGATTGCGCACCGCCTGCTCGATCGAGCTCGCCTTGACGCGCAGCTGGCCGACGAGATCGTTGGCGGCCGCAGCCTCCGTCCTTCGGTTGAGCAGCCCGTTGCGCGAGATTTTGCCGAGATTGGTGATGGTGATGTTCTTGTCGACGGCCATGTCGAGCAGAAGGCCTTGGCCCTTGCGGTCTTCGGTAAGCAGGCTCAAGCCGTGCCGCACCGCATCCTTGGGCGCAGCGATCGCCACCGGCTTGCCGTCGATCTCGACGACACCGTCGAGTTTTGCGTCGGCGCCGAACAGAGCGCGCATAGCTTCGGTGCGGCCGCTGCCGACCAGGCCGGCAACGCCGAGGATCTCGCCATGGCGCACGGCGAAGGAGATCTCCGGGGTGGAGGCGTCACGCTTCAGATTGGCGACGCTGAGCGCAACCTTGCCCGGCACGACCCTGACATCGAAACCATATTCGTCGGCGATGTCGCGACCGATCATCATGCGCACCAGGTCGGGCACGGTGAGCCCGTGCAGGTCGCGCGTCGCGACCAGCCTGCCGTTGCGCAGCACCGTCACCCGGTCACCGATCTCGAACACCTCGTGCAGCCGGTGCGAGATGTAGATGATGGTGACACCCCGGGCCTTCAGCCGCTTGATGATGGAAAACAGCCGCTCGATCTCCGGCGGCGTCAGCGTCGCCGTCGGCTCGTCGAGCACCAGAAGCTTCGAGTCGTAGCTCAGCGCCTTGGCGATCTCGACGAGCTGCATCTGCGCGACGCCCAGCGCCTCGACCCGTATGCGCGGATCGATATCGAGCCCGACTTCCTTGAGCAGCGCCGCCGCGCGGCTGTTCAGCGCCCTGCGGTCGACGATGCCGAAGGCGCGACGCGGCAGGCTTTCCAGCATCAGATTCTCGGCGATGCTGAGATAGGGCAACAGGTTCAGCTCCTGGTGCACGACGCGGATGCCGCTCTGCTGCGCATCATGCGGCGTCTTCGGCCGGTAAGGCTGGCCGTTGAAGGCGATCGTGCCGGAGTCCGGCTGGTAGATGCCGGCCAAGAGCTTGATCAGCGTCGACTTGCCGGCGCCGTTCTCGCCCAGGATGATATGGGTCTCGCCGCGCGCGATCGACAGCGACACCTCGCTCAGCGCGACGGCGCCGGGAAAGATCTTTTCGACCCTTTCAAGAGAGAGAATCGCATCCATGGGCGGCAGAATCCTAAACCGTGCCCGTCGGCGACGACAGCAGCGGATGCTCCGTCACCGCCGCCGGAACTGGCGGCGGCGGTGACGAGAGAGACAAAGCCTGGCGCCGGAAGGGAGCGCCGGCGCCCCGGCTCGCCTCATGCGGTGACCAGCTTGACGTCGGTCTTGACCCAGCCGGAGAATTTCTCGCCGGCCAGCTCGCGCAGGCCGTAGTCGATGCCCATCGCCGCCATCTTCGCGCCATACTGCTCGACGGTGGCGAGCATCTTGCCTTCCTTCAGCAGCGGACCGACGGCCGGGATGTTGTCGAAGCCGACGACCTTGATCTGGCCGGACTTGCCTGCCGCGTCGATCGCCTTGACGACGCCGAGCGCCATGGAGTCGTTGGCCGCCATCACGCCCTGGATGTCGGGATGCTGGGTGAGGAAGTTGGTCATCAGCGTGTTGGCTTCCTCGGTCTCCCAATGCGCGGTCTTGGAGTCGAGCAGGTCGAGGCCGTATTCCTTCACCGAATCATCGAAGCCGAGCTTGCGCTGCTTGGCGTTGTCGGCTTCCGGGTTGCCTTCGAGGATGACAACCTTGCCGCCCTTGCCCAGCGCCTTGCCGAGCGCGTCGCCGGCCAGCTTGGCGCCGGCGCGGTTGTCCGGGCCGAAGAAGGCGAGGTCGATGCCGGCCTTCTTCTTGGCCTCGGTGTCGAGCGCAACGTCGATGTTGATGACCTTGATGCCGGCCTTCAGCGCCTTGGCGATCGGCGTAACCATGGCCTTCGAATCCGCCGGGGCGACGACGATGATGTTGTAGTTCTGGGTGATGAAGTTCTCGATGGCGTCGACCTGCGCGGCGAAGTCGCGCTCGTCCTTCATGCCGACAGCGGCGAAATCGAACTTGTCCTTGTTCTTGGCCGCATACTCCTCCGCGCCAGCCTGCATCTGCTTGAAGAACTCATTGGCCAGGGACTTCATGACCAGGCCGACCTTCGGCTTGTCGGCGGCGAGAACCGGTCCGAGCGGCAGCGCCAGCGCGCCGGCAGCCAAGGCGCTGGTCTTCAGGAACTGGCGGCGCGAGAACGGGCCAAGCCCATGCGTGTTTGAGAACTTGCTCATTAGTCTCCTCCACTTGATTGAGCCGTAATCGGTTACGTAACCGATTACGCGCCAAAGTAGATTGCTATTTTATCAGATGTCAACGTCGAAGGAAGGACGAGAGAGAAGGCGGTCCAAGGCTGACGTTGGTGATTGGCGAAAGCCGGCGTGAAGTCTGATCTCCCCCCTTGCGGGGGAGATTACGCGTTTTGCGGTTTTCGCCACATCACCGCCAGCCCAGCGCCGGCGCGACATGCTTCAGGATCGACTCGATGACATGGGCGTTGTAGTCGACGCCGAGCTGGTTGGGCACGGTGAGCAGCAGCGTGTCGGCCTCGGCGATCGCCTCGTCCTCCTTCAACTGCTCGATAAGCACCTCCGGCTCGGCGGCATAGGTGCGGCCGAACACGGCCCGCTTTTCCGGCTCGATATAGCCAAAATGGTCCTCGCCCTCGCTGCCGCCGAAATAGGCGCGGTCCATGTCGTTGACGAGAGCGAAGATGCTGCGGCTGACCGAGACGCGCGGCTCCCTGGCATGGCCTGCTTCCTTCCAGGCGGCGCGGTAGGCCCTTATCTGCTTGGCTTGCTGGACATGCAGCGGCTCGCCGGTCTCATCGAATTTCAGCGTCGAGCTTTGCAGATTCATGCCGAGCTTGGCCGCCCACACGGCCGTGGCGTCGGTGGCCGCGCCCCACCAGATGCGTTCGCGCAGGCCGGCCGAGAACGGCTCGAGCCTGAGCAGGCCGGGCGGGTTGGGGAACATCGGCCGCGGATTGGGCTGGGCGAAGCCTTCGCCGCGCAGCAGGTCGAGGAAGATCTCGGAGTGCCGGCGCGCCATGTCGGCATCGCTCTTGCCCTCTTCCGGCACGTAGCCGAAATAGCGCCAGCCATCGATCACCTGCTCGGGCGAGCCGCGGCTGATGCCCAACTGCAGACGCCCGCCGGCAATCAGGTCCGCGGCGCCCGCGTCCTCGGCCATGTAGAGCGGGTTCTCGTAGCGCATATCGATGACGGCGGTGCCGAGCTCGATACGCTTGGTCCTGGCGCCGGCCGCGGCAAGCAGCGGAAACGGCGAGGCGAGCTGGCGGGCGAAATGGTGGACGCGGTAATAGGCACCGTCCGCGCCAAGTTCCTCGGCCGCGACCGCGAGGTCGATCGACTGCAGCAGCGCGTCGGCGCCCGAGCGCGTGCCCGATTGCGGCGAGGGCGACCAATGCCCGAACGACAGAAATCCGATCTTCTTCATGTGCTCCGTTCCTGCTGGAGCGGCCCAACGACCGCTTGAACTTCTTGTTGCTCCAGCAGATAGCCAGGGCAGTGCCGCGATACAACGGACACCGAACGGATACAGACCGTCAATGCGTCCTGCGAAATGTCCGCCCTCGCGTCGGGACGTGATGGGGCCGGAGGCGGCGCCGATCGCCTCATCCTGGCATTCTCGCCGGCGCCGGAGCGCTGTATCGTTCTCGCCACCCGATGATTCCCGAGCATTGGACGAAGCCTTGATGCATGGCCTGACACCCATATTTTCCACCGTGACCGCCTCGTTCCTGGCCTCCTTCGTCGAAGTGGTTGAAGCCTTCACCATCGTGCTCGCCGTCGGCGTGACGCGCAGCTGGCGACCGGCGCTGACGGGTGCGGCGCTGGCGCTCGCCCTGCTGGCGGCGCTGGTGCTTGTTTTCGGACCGCTGCTGGCGCTCGTCCCCATCACCGTCCTGCAATTCGTGGTCGGCGTGCTTTTGATCCTGTTCGGCATGCGCTGGCTGAGAAAGGCGATCCTGCGCAGCGTCGGCGTCATCGCGCTGCATGACGAGGAGCAGGCCTTTTCCAAGGAGACGGCCGCCTTGCAGCGGCAGGCCGCCGACCGCCGCGCCGACTATCTGGCGGCCGTCGCATCGTTCAAGGCAGTGCTGCTCGAAGGCGTCGAGGTGGTGTTCATCGTCATCGCCGTCGGCGCCGCGCACGGGCAGACGCTCTATGCCGGCCTCGGCGCGCTGGCGGCCTTCGTGCTGGTGATGCTGATCGGCCTTGCCGTGCATCGTCCTTTAGCCCGCGTGCCCGAGAATGCGCTGAAATTCGTCGTCGGCCTGATGCTGACCAGCTTCGGCGTGTTCTGGACCGGCGAGGGCCTCGGCGCCGAGTGGCCGGGCGCCGACCTCGCTCTGCTCGCCATCTTCGCCGTCATTGCCGCCGCATCCTTCGCCATCGTGCGCTGGCTGCGCGGCGCCTACCCGGAACCCGCCGAAGGAGTTGCCCGATGATCCGTCTGGTCTTCAAGGAGCTCGTCGGCATGTTCGTCGACGACGGCAATCTCGCCCTGCTCGCGCTGATCCTGATCGCGCTGATCACCGCCGCGGTAAAGCTTCTGACGCTGCCGCCGCTCATCGGCGGCTTCCTGCTTCTCGCCGGCTGCCTGGCAATTCTCCTGCAGAGCACACGCCGCGCCGCGCGCGGCAGGGCGCGCTGACCGGGGTTTATTTTCCGCGAAATCAGCGCAACGCTGGAGACTGGCGGAAGCTTCACAACCTCGTCATCCACGGGCGGAGCGACGCGAAGCGGAGCGCAGACCCGAGGATCCATTCCGTGACCTTGGTCGAGGAAAGCAGCGGAGCAGAATTCTGCACCGTGGCAACGCCTCGATGTCACGGAATGGATTCTAAGGTCTGCGCGCGTCGCTTCGCTCCTTGCTCCGCCATAGAATGACGACCTGACAAGCGCGTCAGTCAATCTCCAACGTATGCCGCCTGCCAAGGCAGACAGAGCCGTCGGTCATTCTGTACCGGAAAACTAATAGACCGTGAAAAGCGTCGGCAGGTCGCCGCTGAGGCGCAAATACTCGACCGCCTCGATCACCGGAAACAAAGCCAGGAAATAGAGCCCGTCGCGGAACGTGTTCCGCAGCGCGCCGGTCGAAAACAGCCACTGCGCCTCGTCGCGGTAAAGCAGCGGATTCGGCCAGAAGGACGGCGTGCGTTCGGCATAGGCCGCGTAAGCCGCACCGAACTTGCCGGCAAGATACTCCGCCTCTTTGCGCGCGGTGAAGCGGAAGACGAGGAAGCTCGCCAGGCCGAGCATGAGGGCCGCCAGCAGCGAGCCGAACATCAGCCCGATGCCAGCCGTGCCGACCGTCGAGAAGAAATAGAGCGGGTTCCGGGTCATCGAGAACGGGCCGGACACGATCAGCTCGTCATTCTTCCTGCCGCCGACGAAGAGGATGCTCCACAGCCGGCCGAGGAAGCAGATCAGCACCATCGCGAAGCCGATCGTCTCCATGACTTCGTGACCGTCCGATCCCTCGGCCAACGCCGGCTTGCTGAACAGGAGCAGGATGACGGCAAGCACGGCGGCCAGCTGCACGACGATCAGGCGCTTGTGCTGGTCGAACGCATTCGGCGTCGATTTGGGGGATGCCATTCTTCTCACCGCTCCGGCGCAGCCAGGGGGCGCCAAGGCTTGTCTATCTCTTCGCTGGCGGCATGACGAGGCTCGGCGGATGTTTTTGGCCAACCTTACGAATTTGTAAGAACGCGGACAGGCCGCGGTGAATTCGCCTGCCTAATTTGGGCGTCGCCGCCATACGGAATTCGAGGCGGCTCGAACGAACAGCGGATCGCGCCATGATCTCTCAAGCCGACAACCTCGCCCCCAACCGCGTCCCGGACGTCACCATCGATTTCTGGCTGGTCAAGATCATGGCGGTGACCATGGGCGAGACGGCGGCCGACTACCTCGCCGTGAAGCTCGGCCTCGGCCTTACCGTCACGTCCTTGATCATGGGCGGCATCCTCATCGTCGCGCTCGTCCTGCAATTCGCGCAGAAACGCTATGTACCTTGGGCCTATTGGCTCGCCGTCGTGCTGATCAGCGTCGTCGGCACCCTGGTCGCCGACAACCTCATCGACGATTTCGGCGTGCGGCTGGAGACGACGACCATCGTCTTCTCGGTCGCCCTCGCACTGACTTTCGCGGTCTGGTATGCCAGCGAAAGGACCCTCTCGATCCACACCATCTTCACCGCCAGGCGCGAGATCTTCTACTGGCTAGCGATCCTCTTCACCTTCTCGCTCGGCACGGCTGCCGGCGATCTGGTGGCCGAGCGCTTCGATATCGGCTATCTCGCTACCGGCCTCATCTTTGGCGGCGTGATCGCGGCGATCGCTTTTGCCTGGTTCTTCCTCGGCCTGAACAGCGTCCTCGCCTTCTGGCTTGCCTATATCCTGACCCGGCCGTTCGGCGCCTCCTTCGGCGACCTGCTCTCGCATCCGGTCGACTATGGCGGGCTGGGCTTCGGCGCCACCTTCACCAGCCTGATTTTCCTCGGCTGCATCGTGGCCATCGTTCTCCATATGACGCTGAGAAAACTGATCGACGAAGACGAGCTGGCGCTCCTCGACTAGAGCATGTCGCGATTGACCGTAAGCTGCAGCAGCGAGACTGGCTCGGTCCGGGAGGGCCGGCAGCGCAGCCCGCCCGCTATCCCCTTGCGCGCCGCTCAACGATGCGCTAGATACTGAACCAAATGGTTCAGTATTTGAAGTCCCGCCTCGATGTCTCGTTCGCCGCGCTCTCGGACGCCACACGGCGCGGCGTTCTGGAGCAGCTCGGACGCGCGGAGGCCTCGATCACGGACCTTGCCGAGAAATTCCACATGACCCTCACAGGCATGAAGAAGCATATCGGCGTCTTGGAACAGGCGGGGCTCGTCACCACCCGGAAAGCCGGGCGGGTGCGGACCTGCACGCTCGGCCTGCGCGGACTGGAGGAGGAGGCGGCTTGGATCGAGAGCTACCGCCGGCTTTGGGACGCACGCTTCGAAGAGCTGGACAAGGTTGTCGAGGAACTGAAACGGAAGGAGGATGTCGATGGAACGGAGTGAGCCTGCTCGCACGACAGTAGAACGGAGGTCCGACCGTGAGCTGGTCGTTACGCGAATCTTCGACGCCCCCGCACGCATCGTGTTCGAGGCGTGGACCAAGCCCGAACTGTTCAAGCGGTGGTGGGCGCCGAAGTCGATGGGCATGATCCTGCGTTCCTGCGAGATGGATGTTCGCGTCGGGGGCGGGTACCGTTTGGCGTTCGGCCATGACCCCTCGAACCCCGCCGAGTTCTTCGGCCGGTATATCGAAGTGGTGCCGTACTCGCGCCTCGCCTGGACCAATGACGAAGGCGGCGACGGTGGACCCGTCACCACGGTGACCTTCGAGGAAAAGGGCGGCAAGACGCTGCTGGTGATGCACGAGCTCTATCCCTCGAAAGAAGCTCTCGACGCTGCCGGCACCGGGGCGGCCGATGCGATGGGCGAGACGTTCGAGCAACTGGACGAGCTTCTTCTCACGCTGGGCGCGAGCGCGGGACGACCATGAGGTCGCTCTCGCCGCCGGCCGCCCGGTTCTTCGCCGCTGCCGTCGGCGGTCGCGACGGATATCGGCTGTCCCTCGCAAAAATGTGTAGCGGCACTAGGTCTGAAAGCTCGTAAAAACAAATGGTTGAAGTGGCAAGGACGGCACCGGACAATGCGACTTCTGCTTGTTGAAGACGATCCGAGAACCGCGGATTATATCATCAGGGGACTGACCGAGGCCGGCCATGTCTGCGATCTCTTGCGCGACGGTCATGACGGGCTCTTCGCCGCGACCCGCAACGCCTATGACGTGATCGTCGCCGACCGCATGGTGCCCGGCCTCGACGGCCTGTCGATGATCAAGGCGGTGCGTGCCGCCGGCATCCGCACGCCCGCTATTTTCCTGACCTCGATCGGCGGCGTTGACGACCGGGTCGAGGGCCTCGAGGCCGGCGGCGACGACTATCTGGTCAAGCCGTTCGCCTTTTCCGAGCTGCTTGCCCGCATCCATGCGCTCGGCCGCCGGCCGGCGGCGCAGGAGCAGAAGACGGCTTTGCGTGTCGCCGACCTCGAAATGGACCTTATCCAGCGCCGCGTCACCAGGCAGGGCCAGCCGATCGACCTGCAGCCGCGCGAGTTCAGCCTGCTCGAAGTGCTGATGCGCGGTGAGGGCCGCGTCATCACCCGCACCATGCTGCTCGAGCGCGTCTGGGATTTTCATTTCGACCCCAAGACCAGTGTCGTCGAGACGCATATCAGCCGGCTCAGGGCCAAGGTCGACAGGCCCTTCGACGTGCCGTTGATCCACACCGTGCGCAACACCGGCTACAGCCTGCATGTCCCGGCCTGATCTTGCCTCCGCAATCGCGGGGCGGCCAACCGCTTCCGCGATCGCATGAGCGGGACGCGCTCCAGCCTGCTGCGCAGCACGCCGTTCCGGCTGGCGCTGACCTTCGCCTTCCTGTTCCTGCTGGCCTTCATTCTGTCGGGCGCGATCGTCTATCAGCTGATGAGCGCCTCGCTCGCCAGGCAGCTCGATCAATCGATCAAGGAGACCTATTCGCTCATCGCCGCGACCCATGCCGAGGGCGACGAGGAAGATCTCGTTTCAACCGTCAGGGACCATGCCCAGTTCAGCCAAGACAAGGACGAAATCTTTTCCCTCACCGATCGGAACGGCAACCGTCTCGCCGGGGATTTCACCGCCTCCAGCCTGCCGGACGGCTTTTCCATGTTCGCCGCCGACTTGCCGGGCGTGCCGCCCGATACCCAATATCGCGCCTATTCGGGCACGGTCGGCGGCAACAAGCTGACGGTCGCCTTCTCGCTTTCGGAAACCGAGGATCTGGAAAGGATCGTGTTGATGAGCTTCGGCTGGGCCACGCTGTTCATCACCGTCCTGGCGATCGGCGGCGGCGCCGTGCTTGCCTCGCGCGTCCAGCGCCGCCTCGACGGCATCGCCAATACCATGGTCGACGTCTCGCATGGGCGTCTCGATGCCCGCATCCCGCTGACCGGCAATGGCGACGACATCGACGCCGTCTCGGCCCAGGTGAATTCCGCGCTCGATCGCCTGTCTGCCCTGGTCGACGGCATGCGGGAGGTGAGCGCCAACATCGCCCACGATCTCAAGACGCCGCTCAACCGGCTGCAGATGATCCTGGAATCCGCCGCCGACAAGACGGTGTCGGGCGAGGATGTCTCGACCGAGCTGACCGACGCCCGCACCGAGAGCCAGCAGATCAACAGCACGTTCGACGCTTTGCTGCGCATCGCCCAGATCGAAGCCGGCGCCCGCAAGGCGCGCTTCGTCGATCTCGATGTCGGACCGGTCGTCGAGACCATTGGCGAAGTCTATGCCGATGTCGCCGAGGACGACGGCAAGTCTCTGTCCACCGTGATCGTTCCGGATACAAAATGGTACGTGCACGGCGACCGCGACCTGCTCATGCAAATGTTGGCCAATCTGGTCGAGAACGCGCTCAGGCATTGCCCGCCGGGCACCGCGATCGAGCTCTCGGTGACCGGGGCAGGCAACCACGTCCTCATTCATGTCCGCGACAATGGCCCGGGCATTCCCGCCGAGGAGCGCGAAAAAGTGTTCCGCCGGCTCTATCGGCTCGATGCCAGCCGCACGACGCCCGGCAGCGGCCTGGGCCTCAGCTTGGTCAAGGCGGTGGCCGACCTGCATGGCGCCGCGATAACGCTCAAGGACCGCAATCCGGGTCTCGGCGTTACCGTCAGCTTTCCGGCCGTGGGAACTCCGGTGACGTCGTCATTCTAGGGCGAAGCAAGGAGCGGAGCGACGCGCGCAGACCCTAGAATCCATGCCATAACTTCTGCCGGGAAATGCAACGGTGCAGAAGATTCTGTAACCGCTGCAACGCCTTAACGTCACGGCATGGATTCTAGGGTCTACGCGGTACGCTTCGCTTCCCGCTCCGCCCTAGAATGACGATCACGATGGGCGACGACGGGTGGGCGACCGTCGGCCATTTTTACCGCCCGCCGCCCGCCCGGCGGAAATCGGAGGGCGACATGCCGGCAAGCTTGCGGAACGATTTGTTGAAGGCGCTAAGCGAGCCGAAGCCCGAGTCCATGGCGACCCTCAGCACATTGGCGTCCTCATGCATCAGCAACGCCTGGGCGTAGCTCAACCGCAGCAGGTTGACATATTCGTTGAGCGTCATGCCGGTCGATTTCTTGAACAGGCTCATGGCGTATTTGGGATGGATATCGGCGGCCGCGGCGATGGTCACGCAGTCGATGTCGTAGAGGAAATTCTCGGCGATGAAATCGCACATGCGCCCGACATTACGGGACGACTGCTGGTCAAAGGCATTGCCGGCGCCTTGGCCAGCCACCCTTTCCGGAACCAGCCGGTAAGGCTCGAAGCGTACCCGCTCGAGCCGCAGCAGCAGCTCGTTGACGGCATGCTCGGCCCTCGCCGGATCGCCCGAGCGCGCATATTCGTTCCAGCGCTTGAAATTGTCGTTGTCCGACTGGTCGGTCGCATTGGTCACCAGCGTCGCGCCGGTCATCAGCCGATCGCGTATGTTGGCCGGCAGATGCAGGCGGAAGAAATGCACCAGCGGCAGATGCGCGCCGGCATAGATGGCGTCGTCGGAGAGGTCGTTCATCTGGTGCGGCAGGCCGCCCCAGAACAGGCACATCTCGCCGGCCGAAAGCGAAATCTCGTGCTCGGCCATGCGGTAATGCACGCGGCCCTGCACGATGAAATTCACCTCCACCTGGGCGTGCCAGTGCGGTTTCAGCATCACCAACGGGTGGTTGTAAAACATCTGCAGCATGAGCGGCAGTCCTTCGACGCTGCTCGCGCCAGGCTGGTAGAATGGACGCTCCGGCATCTTACTTTCCGCCAACTTCTTATTCCCTCTGACGGCGACAAGCCTTCCGCGCCGCATAGTCTGGCCACGCTCACAGTGAGAGAGCAAATGAAATGGGAGGATTTCAATGCGCACTACACTGACCTGCGCCGCGCTTATGCTTGCCCTGGGCTCCGGCCCGGCGCTGGCGCAGTCCGGCGAGATCACCATCTGGAGCTGGAACATCGCCGCCTCGTCATTGAAGGCGACGGTCGAGGGCTTCAACAAGAAATACCCCGACATCAAGGTCACGGTTCAGGATCTCGGCAACCAGCCCACCTATGACAAATCGATCGCCGGCTGCGCCGCCGGCGGCGTCGGCCTGCCCGATATCGTGTCGATCGAGAACGGCGAGGCGGAGAATTACTGGAGCCAATTCCCGGACTGCTTCGTCGACTTGCACACGCTGGGTTACACCGCGGAAGACCAGAAGAAATTCCCCGATTTCAAGCGCACCGAGCTCGAAGTCGGCGACAAGGCCTATGCCATGCCCTGGGATTCCGGCCCGGTGGCCGTCTTCTACCGCCGCGACTTCTACGAGAAGGCAGGCGTCGACCCGGCCTCGATCAAGACCTGGGACGATTTCATCGCCGCCGGCAAGAAGATCCAGGACGCCAATCCGGGCGTGTCGATGACCAATGCCGATTTCAACGGCGACACCGAATTCTTCCGCATGATCTCCAACGAGCAGGGCTGCGCTTATTTCGCCGAGGATGGCCAGTCGATCACCGTGGCCGAGCCGAAATGCGTCGACGCCATGACCAAGGTCAAGGAGATGAAGGACGCCGGCATCGTGTCGTCGGCCGACTGGTCGACCAAGATCACCAACAACACCGCCGGCACCGTCGCCAGCCAGGTCTATGGCGGCTGGTATGAGGGCACGATCCGCACCGAATCGCCGAAGGAGAGCGGCAAGTGGGGCGTCTACCTGATGCCGAGCCTGACCGCCGACGGCCCGCGCGCCGCCAATCTCGGCGGCTCGTCCCTGGCCATCACCTCGGCCTCCAAGAACAAGGAGGCGGCTTACGCCTATCTGAAATACACGCTTGAGACCAATGACGGCCAGATCACCATGCTGAAGGATTTCGGCCTGGTGCCGTCGCTGATCTCGGCGCTCGACGATCCTTACGTCTCGCAGCCGCAGCCCTATTGGGGCGGCCAGCCGGTCTGGAAGGATATCCTGGCCACGCTGCCCAAGGTGGTGCCGAGCCGCGGCACGCAGTTCCAGAGCGACGCCGAGATCATCGTCCGCGCCGTGCAGACCAAATACCTGGCCAACGGCTATCCTGACGCCAAGGCCGCGCTCGACGACGCCGCCAAGCAGATCGCCGCCGCGACAGGTTTGCCGGTTAAATAGGACGCCACTTTGCCTTCTCCCCTTGTGGGAGAAGGTGGATTGGCGCGCAGCGCCAAGACGGATGAGGGGTGTTCCAGCGGAGTGAGACGTTGGCATTCCCTGGAACACCCCTCATCCGGCCGCTTCGCGGCCACCTTCTCCCACAGGGGGAGAAGGGAAAGACAGGACAGCGCCTGCATGACAATTGGCGCTGCTCCGGCATGATCAACACCGCGCCCGCCAAGAAGGCGCCACCGGGAAAGGAGGAAGCTGATGCGCACCCAGAACGCCACCGCGTACCGCTTCCTCACGCCCTATCTTTTGATCTTCGCCATCTTCTGGATCTGGCCGATCATCTCTTCCTTCATCATCTCCTTCCAGGCGACGCGCACCGTGCCGTGGCGCTTCGCGCCGACCTTCAACTGGGGGCGCCTTATCGGCGACCCCGCCTTCTACAATGCGCTGAAGAACACGCTGCTGATCCTGGTCATCCAGGTGCCGGTGATGATCTCGCTGGCGATCGTCATGGCGGTGCTTCTGAACTCGCCGCTGCTTAAAGCCCGCGGCCTCTACCGCTTCGCTTTCTTCGCCCCGGTTGTAGTCGGCGAGGTCGCCTATTCGGCCGTCTTCCGGCTGATGTTCAGCCTCGATTTCGGCATCGTCAACAAGCTCCTGGAGAGCGTCGGCATCTCAAAGATCGACTGGTTCTCCAACGTCACGCCGGCCATGGCGCTGATCATGATCGCGGTGACCTGGCGCTGGGCCGGCTACAACGCCATCATCATCCTGGCCGGCCTGCAGTCGATACCGGAGGATGTCTATGAGGCGGCGACGCTCGACCGCGTCAGCAGGGTGAAGCAGTTCTTCTACATCACCTTGCCGCTGCTGAAGCCGGTCATCGTCTTTTGCGCCGTGCTGTCGATCATCGGCACCATGCAGCTCTTCACCGAGCCGTTCCTGATCACCGAGCGCGGCGGCCCGGGCGGCGGCACCGAGACGCTCGGGCTGCTGCTTTATCGCCAGGGCTTCCGCTCGCTCAATTTCGGCTACGCCTCGGCCGTCGCCTACACCATGGCGGGGCTCGCCATCGCCATCACCCTGGTGCAGCTCTGGCTGATGAGGGAGCCGAAATGACCTCGCGCTCGCAAGCAAGGCTGGGCCGCGCCATTGCGCTGCATCTTTTCCTGACGCCGCTGGCGCTGGTCTGGCTGTTCCCGCTGTGGATGATGGTGGTGTTCTCCACCATGCCCGACAACGGCATCTTCAGCCCCGGCATCGAGCTCCTGCCGCACGACAATTTCCTCGACAATGTCGCCAACCTGCAGCGCGACACCAACTTCATCGGCGCCATCGGCATCTCGGTCTCGGTAGCGGTGACCTACACGGTCCTTTCGGTGCTGCTCACCTCGATGGCCGGCTGGGCGCTGGCGCGCTACGAATTCCACGGCAAGGGCGCGGTCGTCGCCATCATCTTCGGCACCATCACTCTTCCCTATGCGGTGGTGCTGATCCCGCAATTCATCATGGTGGCGCGCGACTTCGCCTTGGCCAACACCTGGATCGCGCTGATCGTGCCGCCGCTGTTCAATTCGCTGGGCGTGCTTTTCATGCGCCAGGCCTTTTCCATGATGCCGGCCGAGCTGTTCGACGCGGCGCGCGTCGAAGGCGTCAAGGAATGGCGCATCTTCCTGTTCGTGGCGCTGCCGCTGGCCCGCCCGATGCTGGCGGCGCTGGCGATCATCCTCTTCCTCGCCTCGTGGAACAATTATCTGTGGCCGCTGCTGATCAACAGCCAGCCGGGCGCGATGACGGCGCCGGTGGCGCTCGGCACGCTGATCGGCCTGACCAAGGTTTCGTGGGGCGGCATCATGGCCGGCGCCGTGATGCTGACGGTGCCGATGCTGATCGTCTTCGTGCTCTTGCAGCGCCATTTCATCGCCGGCATCGCCGCCGGCGCGGTCAAATAGGAAAGCGCGAGATGCCTCGCCCACTGGGATACAGAATGATCCACCCTAGCCACATCTCGCTCTAACATGGCGGCAGTCACCCTCACCAATGTCGTCAAACGCTTCGGCACCTTCGAAGTCGTCCATGGCGCCAACATCGACATCGCCGACGGCGAGTTCGTCGTCTTCGTCGGCCCCTCCGGCTGCGGCAAGTCCACGCTGCTGAGGATGATCGCCGGGCTGGAGGACATCAGCGGCGGCGATATCGCCATCGGCGGCAAGGTGATGAACGATGTCGAGCCGGCCGACCGCGGCATCGCCATGGTGTTCCAGTCCTACGCGCTCTACCCGCATATGACGGTCGAGCAGAACCTCAGCTTCGGGCTGAGGATGAACGGCAACCCGAAGGCCGACACCGAGCGCCGGGTGAAGCGAGCGGCGGAAATCCTGCGCATCGACGAATTGATGCAGCGGCGGCCGAAGCAATTGTCCGGCGGCCAGCGCCAGCGCGTCGCCATCGGCCGCGCCATCGTGCGCGAGCCGCAAGTCTTCCTTTTCGACGAGCCGCTCTCCAATCTCGACGCCGAGCTCAGGGTGCAGATGCGGGTCGAGATCTCGCGCCTGCACAAGGAGCTCGGCGTCACCATGATCTATGTGACGCACGACCAGACCGAGGCGATGACGCTGGCCGACCGCATCGTCGTGCTCAAAGCCGGCAATGTCGAGCAGATCGGCGCGCCGCTCGACCTCTATGACGACCCGGCCAACCGTTTCGTCGCCGGCTTCATCGGCTCGCCGAAGATGAATTTCCTCAGCGCCAAGGTTGTCGAGACGACGAACAGCGCCGCGATTATCGAGCTCGCCCATCACGGCGGCGCCAGATTGCGCAAGCCGCTTTGCGAGACTTTTCCCGCCGTCGGCGCCGAGGTCGTGCTCGGCGTCAGGCCGGAGCATTTCTTCGAGGCCGGCGAGGGCGATTGCGACATCCCGGTCAAGGCCGACGTCGCCGAGCATCTGGGCTCGGTGAGCTATGTCTACGCCAATGCCGGACCCGAGGAGCTGATCGTCGAGCGCGAGGCTTCGCGCCAGCGCGCCAGCGGCGACCATTTCACGGTCTCGATCAAGGCGGAACGGGCGCTGCTCTTCGACAAGGCGGGCGCAAGGATCCGCTGACCCGCAAATTATCTTTGCCGGCATGCCAGGCGTGGCGGCGACCATGGAGAATTCGACATGACACCCTCACCCAAGAAAATCCGCTGGGGCATTCTCGGACCCGGCAATATAGCCAAATCCTTTGCCGGCGGCGTGGCGGGCTCGCGCAACGGCGAGCTGGTCGCGCTCGGCGCCCGCAATCCCGCCAAGCCGGGCTTGGCCCAGAGCTTTCCGGGCGCGCGCATCCTCGACGGCTATGAGGCGCTGCTCGCCGACACGCAAGTTGACGCCGTTTACATTTCGATCCCGCATCCCGGCCATGCCGAATGGGCGATCAAGGCCGCCGAGGCCGGCAAGCATGTCTTGTGCGAGAAGCCGCTGGCGCTGACCGCCTTCGAGGCCGACGCCATGATGCATGCGGCGCGCAAGGCCGGCACGTTTCTCGGCGAAGCCTTCATGTACCGGCTGCACCCGCAGACGTTGAAGCTGGTCGAGCTGATCAAGTCGGGCGCCATCGGCGAGGTGCGCATGATCAAGTCGAGCTTCGGCTTCGCCATGCCGGGCTTCATGCCGGAACACCGGCTCTATGCCAACGACATGGCCGGCGGCGGCATCCTCGATGTCGGCGGCTATCCGGTGTCGATGGCGCGGTTGATCGCGGGCGCCGCCGCCGCGCAGCCTTTCCTCGAGCCGGACAAGGTTGTCGGCGCCGCCCATCTCGGCCAAACGGGCGTCGATGAGTGGGCCTCGGCGCTGCTGTACTTCCCGGGTGGCATCGTCGCCGAGATCTCCTGCAGCATCTCGCTCAACCAAGACAATGTGCTGCGCATTTTCGGCACCAAGGGTCAGATCGAGGTGCCCGATTTCTGGTTCGCCGGTGGCAACCGCGACGTCGGACCGGGCCGGATCGAGGTGATCCGGTCCGGGGCGGCTCGCGAGGTGATCAGCCTCGGCGAGACCCGCCACCTCTATTCCTTCGAGGTCGAGGCCGCCGGCGAGGCGATCCTGGCCGGACGGCAGGAGTTCGCCTGGCCGGGCATGGGCTGGGCCGACAGCCTCGGCACGCTGCGCGTTCTCGACAAATGGCGTGCCGCGGTCGGGCTGGAATATGATATCGAAAAGCCGGCTAAGCGCATCAACACCCTCTCCGGCCGGCCGCTGCGCACCAACGGCACCGCCATCGGCAAGCGCGCCATCCCCGGCCTGCCGCGCGCAGTGTCGCTGCTGGCGCTCGGCTTCGAGGATTTCCGCACCTTTTCCTCCGGCTCGATCCTGCTCGACGCCTATTTCGAGGCCGGCGGCAATCTGTTCGACACCGGTTATGTCTACGGCGCCGGCTACACCGAGACGCTGCTTGGCCAATGGCTCAGGAATCGCGGCATGCGCGAGCAGTCGGTGATCATCGCCAAGGGCGCGCATTCGCCGCTCTGTTACCCCGACGTCATCGGCAAGCAGCTGGCGCAGTCGCTCGACCGGCTGCAGACCGACCATGTCGACATCTATTTCATGCATCGCGACAATCCGGACGTGCCGGTCGGCGAATTCGTCGACGCGATGGATCGCGAGGCGAAAGCCGGCCGCATCCGCGGGCTGTTCGGCGGCTCCAACTGGACGATGGAACGCATGGACGCGGCCATTGCCTATGCCGAAAAGAACGGCAAGCAGAAGCCCGGCGCGCTCTCCAACAATTTCTCGCTGGCCGAGATGCTGGAGCCGATCTGGGCCGGCTGCGTCACCTCTTCCACGGATGACTGGAAGGCCTGGCTGACGGCAAGGCAGATGCCGAACTTCGCCTGGTCGAGCCAGGGCCGCGGCTTCTTCACCGACCGCGCCGGCCGCGACCGGACCGACAATGAGGAGCTGGTGCGGGTCTGGTATTCGGAAAAGAATTTCGGCCGCCGCGACCGCGCCATCGAGCTGGCGCGCAAGCTCGGCAAGAGCCCGATCCATGTCGCGCTCGCCTATGTCCTGGCGCAGCCCTTCCCCTCGGTGCCGCTGATCGGCCCGCGCACGCTGGACGAGCTGGAGGACAGTCTTAGGGCGCTGGATATCAAGCTGACGCCGGAGGATGTGGCGTGGCTTGACGAGGGGCCGGAGAGACGGAGGGCTTGATCGGAGCGAGGAAAAACAAACGCCTCATTCCTTCGCCCCCCCTGCCCTGCCGGGCATCTCCCCCTCAAGGGGGGAGATCAGATGTCACGCCGGCTTTCGCCAATCACCAATGCTGCAGAAAAGGCGCCGGCGTCGAAGCTGCCAATCTCCCCCCTTGAGGGGGAGATGTCCGGCAGGACAGAGAGGGGGCCTCGCGCCAACATCTCAGGCCCCCTACCGATCCACCCGTGTCGACAGAATAATCGACGACGACGTCCGCTCTACCCCCTCCATCGCCCCGATCCGATCAAGCAGCGCGTCGAGGTCGCGGATCGACGGCGCGTCGACGATGACGATCATGTCGAAATTGCCGCTCACCGAATGCACCGTGCGCACCGGCGGCATCGCTGCGAGGCTGCGCACCACCTTGTCGGCGAGCTTCGGCGTGACGGTGAGCAGCACATGCGCCTTGACCAGCCCTTGCTCATAATCGGGCGACAGCCTGACCCCATAGCCGGTGATGATGCCGCGCTGCTCCAGCCGCTCGATGCGGCTCTGCACTGTGGTACGCGACACGCCGAGCTGGCGCGCGAGCTCGGCGGTCGAGGCGCGGGCGTTGGCGCGCAACAGGGTAAGCAGCGCCTGTTCGGCTTCACTGATCATTTCGACGAGACCTTTCGGCATATTGCGCAAAGTTCGGCTGCACATTGCCAGATTCCACGCTTCCTTTCGACAGGCAAGCTGCGAGGATTCTCGCCAAATCGAAATCAGCATTGGCAGGGGAATTGATCAT
The DNA here is from genome assembly GCF_020165035.1 of Mesorhizobium sp. CA6. Lineage (NCBI taxonomy): Bacteria > Pseudomonadati > Pseudomonadota > Alphaproteobacteria > Hyphomicrobiales > Phyllobacteriaceae > Mesorhizobium > Mesorhizobium sp. CA6. The sequence goes on from NZ_JAIUHI010000022.1 coordinate 45,237, forward strand.
GAAGAACATCGTTGTCGTCGGCGCCGGCAAGATCGGCTCGACCATCGCCGAAATGCTGAACGCCACGGGCGACTACCACGTCACGCTGGTCGACCGCTCGGCGGCTCAGCTTGCCGCCGCCGAACTGCCGGCCGGCGTCGCGACGCAGGAGCTCGACATCACTGCCTCGGGTGAGCTCGAAAAAGTGCTTGCCGGCAAATTCGCCGTGCTCAGCGCCGCGCCCTTTCACCTCACCACGCGCATTGCCGAGGCCGCCGCCGCCACCGGCGTGCATTATCTCGACCTCACCGAGGACGTCGTCTCGACCCGCCGCGTCAAGGAGCTGGCGCGTGATGCCAAAAGCGCATTCATCCCGCAATGCGGCCTGGCGCCGGGCTTCATCTCGATCGTCGCCAACGATCTCGCCAGCCGCTTCGACACGCTGGAAAGCGTGCGCATGCGCGTCGGCGCGCTGCCGCAATATCCATCGAATGCGCTCAACTACAACCTCACCTGGAGCACCGACGGCGTCATCAACGAATATTGCGAGCCCTGCGAGGCGATCGTCGAGGGCGAGCTGATCGAGGTGCCGCCGCTGGAGGAACGCGAGGAGTTCTCGCTCGACGGCGTCACCTATGAGGCCTTCAACACCTCCGGCGGCCTCGGCACTTTGGCCGAGACGCTGAAGGGTAAGGTGCGCACGCTGAACTACCGCACCATCCGCTATCCCGGTCACGCTGCGATCATGAAGGCGCTGCTCAACGACCTTGGGCTCCGCCACCGCCGCGACGTGCTGAAGGACATTTTCGAGAGCGCCCTGCCGGCGACGCTGCAGGACGTGGTCATCGTCTTCGTCACCGTTTCGGGGCGCCGCAACGGTCGCCTGCTGCAGGAGACCTACGCCAACAAGATCTATTCGCAGCGCGTCGGCAACATCGTGCGCAGCGCCATCCAGATCACCACCGCCTCCGGCATCTGCGCCGTGCTCGACATGCTGGCCGACAGCTCGCTGCCGGCGAAGGGCTTTGTCAAGCAGGAAGACATCGCCCTCGACGCTTTCCTCGCCAACCGCTTCGGCCGCGCCTACGCCCAGCACGAGATGGTGAGCCGGCTGGCGAGCTGAGGTCTCTTCCTTCTCCCCTTGTGGGAGAAGGTGGATCGGCGCGCAAGCGCCGAGACGGATGAGGGGTGTTCCAGCGGAGTGAGACGCTTGCTTTCCCTGGAGCACCCCTCATCCGTCGCCTTCGGCGACACCTTCTCCCACAGGGGGAGAAGGAAGAAGCGCTCAAACATGCAGCGCGTGGCCCAGCGCCTTCAGCGCCGCTTCCTGGAAACCTTCGCCTTGCGTCGGATGCGCATGGATCGTGCCGGCGATGTCCTCCAGCCGCGCGCCCATCTCCAGCGCCAGGCCGAAAGCCGCCGCTAGTTCCGACACGCCCTGCCCGACCGCCTGGATGCCCAGCACCAGATGGTTGTCGGCACGCGCCACGACCCGCACAAAACCGTCCTCGCCCTGTTTCGTCATCGCACGGCCATTGGCGGCGAAAGGGAACTGGCCGATCTTGATCTCGCCGGCGAGCGCCTTCGCTTCTTCGGGCGACAGCCCGGCGGTGACCAGCTCCGGATCGGTGAAGCAGATCGCCGGAATGGCGCGCTTGTCCCAGCTTCTTTTGTGGCCGGCAACGATCTCGGCCACCATCTCGCCCTGCGCCATCGCCCGGTGCGCCAGCATCGGCTCGCCGGTGACGTCGCCGATGGCAAAAATGCCGCGCATCGAAGTGCGGCACTGGTCGTCGATGCGGATGAATTTTCCCGCCATGTCAAGGTCGATCTGCTCCAAGCCCCAGCCCTCGGTCAGCGGCTTGCGGCCGACCGTGACCAGGATCCTGTCGGCGGCGATCTTGGCGTTCTTGCCGTCGGCCGTCTCGACCAGCAGCGCGTCGCCCTTGGCCGACAGGCCTTTGGCATTCGCCCCTGTCATCACCTCGACGCCGAGCTCGCCGAGCCGTTTCAGCACCGGTCTTGTCAGCTCGGCGTCATACTGCGTGAGCCCGCGCGGCAGGGCTTCGATCACGGTGATCTTGGCGCCCATCTTGGCGAAGGCCATGCCGAGCTCCAACCCGATATAGCCGCCGCCGACGACCGCGAGCTTCTCCGGCACTTCGCTCAGCGCCAGCGCCTCGGTGGACGAGATGACCGGACCGCCGAAAGGCAGGAAGGGCAATTCGACCGGCGCCGAGCCGGTGGCGATAACGACGGTCTCGGCGCGGATCACCTGGGTCCCGGTTTCGGTCTCGACCTCCACGGTCTTGCCGTCCCGGAAGGTTGCCCAACCATGCACGGTCTTCACCCTGGCCTTCTTCAACAGGCCGGCCACGCCGCTGTTGAGCCGGCTAACGATCCCATCCTTCCAGCCGACAGTTTTCGCAAGATCGAGCGTCGGCGCGGGGACCTTGATGCCCAGCGGATCCTTGCCGCCGGCCATATGCGCGATCTTCTCGAACGCCTCCGCCGCGTGGATCAGCGCCTTGGACGGGATGCAGCCGACATTGAGGCAGGTGCCGCCCGGCTTACCGGCTTCGACGATGACCGTATCGATGCCAAGCTGGCCGGCACGGATGGCGCAGACATAGCCGCCCGGCCCGGCGCCGATGACGAGCAGCTTGCAGAAGATTTCTTTCATGACGGCTGCTTCCTTTCGGCGGAGGCGGCGACGCGCCTTTTCCTTCTCCCCTCGTGGGAGAAGGTGGATCGGCGCGACAGCGCCGAGACGGATGAGGGGTGTTCCAGGGAAAGCCAACGTCTCACTCCGCTGGAGCACCCCTCATCCGTCGCCTTCGGCGACACCTTCTCCCACAAGGGGAGAAGGGGGAGCGCGCATTTCGGCGCCGCGACGTTCGAGACCGACCCCATCTCCCTCAATCCACGAAGATCAGCGCCGGCGTCTCCAGCAGCGCCTTGATGCGCTGCACGAAAACCGCGGCATCCCAGCCGTCGATGACGCGGTGGTCGAAGCTGGACGACAGGTTCATCATCTTGCGCGGGATGAACTGCGTGCCGTCCCACACCGGCCGCACCATGATCTTGTTGACGCCGACGATCGCCACTTCCGGATAGTTGATGACCGGCGTCGTCGCCACGCCGCCCATGGCGCCGAGCGAGGTGATGGTGATGGTCGAGCCGGAAAGCTCCTCGCGGCTCGCCGTGCCGGCCTTCGCCGCATCGGCCAGCCGGTTGACCTCCGCCGCGCAGTCCCACAGGTCGCGCGCCTCGGCATGTTTCACCACCGGCACCACCAACCCGTTCGGCGTCTGCGCGGCGATGCCGATATGGATGCCTTCATGCCGGTGGATGATGCCGGCATCGTCGTCGAACAGCGCGTTGAGATTCGGCTGCTCGGCAATCGCCTTGACCATCGCCCGCATCAGGAAAGGCAGCAGCGTCAGCTTGGGCCTTTCCGTCCCCTTGGCGCCGCGCTTCTCCTTGTTGAGGGTGGCGCGCAGCTCCTCCAGCGCGGTGACGTCGATCTCCTCGACATAGGTGATATGCGGGATGCGCGATTTCGCCAGCGCCATCTTTTCCGCGATCTTGCGCCTGAGACCAACGACCTTGATGTCCTCGACGCCGTCTTTGCGGGCAAGCCCGGTGGCGCGGGCGATTTGCGGGCCGCGCGCGAGGAATGCGTCGATGTCCTCATGGCTGATGCGCCCGGCCGGACCGCTGCCCGCAACCTGGCGCAGATCGATGCCGGCTTCCTTGGCGCGCAGGCGAACGGCCGGCGAGGCCAGCGGCTTCTCGCCTTCCGCGCGCGGCGCGCCCGAAAGGCTGGGCACGGCGCGATCCTTCTTAACGCCGTCATCCTCGGGCTTGTCCCGAGGATCTGCCGACCTGCGTGGATGCGACGCCAGTTCCGGCGAACCAGCGGATCCTCGGGACAAGCCCGAGGATGACGGCACTGCGTTTTGCGCAGGGGGAAGACGATCGCCATGGCTCGCTCCAGCGGGGATGCCGTCGGCACCACTCTCGCCTGGCGAGGTGTTTTTCACATTGCCTTCGCCGGCCACCTTCAGCCGCACGATCGGCGAGCCGATCGCCACCGTGTCGCCGATCTCGGCCCCGAGCCACAGGATCTCGCCGTCGACCGGTGACGGGATTTCGACCGTCGCCTTGTCGGTCATGACGGCGGCGAGAACCGTGTCCTCGCGCACAAGGTCGCCCACCTTGACGTGCCACTCGACAAGCTCGGCCTCGGCAACGCCTTCGCCGACATCGGGAAGCTTAATGACGTGCTCGCCCATCTCAGGCCTCCCCCACTCTAAGCTTCCAATGTTTCGATCAGCGCGCGCCCGACCCGCGCCGGACCGGGGAAATAGTCCCATTCCTGCGCATGCGGATAGGGCGTGTCCCAGCCGGCGACCCGCGCCACCGGCGCTTCCAGATGGTAGAAGCAGTTCTCCTGCACCAGCGCCACCAGCTCGGCGCCGAAGCCGGAGGTGAGCGTCGCCTCGTGCACGACGACGCAGCGGCCGGTCTTCTTCACCGAGGCGACGATCGCCTCGAGGTCGAGCGGCAGCAGCGTCCGGAGGTCGATGACCTCGGCATCGATGCCGGTCTCCTCGGCCGCGGCTTGGGCAACATAGACCATCGTGCCATAGGCAAGCACCGTCACCGCCGATCCCGGCCTGCGGACCGCCGCCTTGCCGAGCGGGATCGTGTAATGGCCGTCCGCGACCTCGCCCAGCTCATGCTTCGACCACGGCGTCACCGGCTTCTCGTGATGCCCGTCGAACGGGCCGTTATAGAGCCGCTTCGGCTCGAGGAAGATCACCGGGTCCGGATCCTCGATCGCCGCGATCAGCAACCCCTTGGCGTCATGCGGGTTGGAGGGCACGATCACCTTCAGGCCCGAGACATGGGTGAACAGCGCTTCCGGGCTCTGGCTGTGCGTCTGGCCGCCGAAGATGCCGCCGCCGGTCGGCATGCGCACCACGATCGGGCAGGTGAAATCGCCGTTGGAGCGATAGCGCAGCCGCGCCGCCTCTGACACGATCTGATCGTAAGCCGGATAAACATAATCGGCGAATTGCACCTCGACGCAGGGCTTCAGCCCATAGGCGGCCATGCCGATGGCCGAGCCGACGATGCCGGATTCGCTGATCGGTGCGTCGAAGCAGCGGCTCTTGCCGTATTTGGCCTGCAGGCCCTGCGTGGCGCGGAAGACGCCGCCGAAGAAGCCGACATCCTCGCCATAGACGATGACTTGGCTGTCGCGCCCCATCGACACGTCCATGGCGTCACGGATCGCCTCGATCATCGTGCGTCTCGGCATGGTCAGACCCCCGCCTGCTGGCGCTGGCGCCTGAGATGCGGCGGCATCTCGGCATAGACGCCCTCGAACATGTCGCGCGTCGACGGCTTGCCGCCGGCATGCAGCGTGCCGTGGCTTTCGGCCTCCTTCTGCGCCGCGATCACCGTTTCGAGGATCTCGGCCTCCGCCTGGGTGTGTCGCTCCTCCGACCAGACTTGCTTGTGGATGAGGTGGTTCTTCAACCGGATCACCGGATCGCCGAGCGGCCAGGCATCGGATTCCGCCTTCGGCCGGTAGGCAGACGGATCGTCCGAGCTCGAATGCGCGCCGGCGCGGTAGGTGACATATTCGACCAGCGTCGGCCCGAGATTGGCGCGCGCCCGCTCCGTCGCCCATTTGGCCACCGCATGCACGGCGAGATAGTCGTTGCCGTCGACGCGCAGCGAAGGAATCCCGAAGCCGAGCCCGCGCGCGGCGAACGTGCCGGAGCCGCCGCGCGCGATTCCCTGAAAGGTCGAGATCGCCCACTGGTTGTTGACGACGTTGAGCACGACAGGCGCCTTGTAGGTGGAAGCAAACACCAGCGCCGCATGGAAATCGGACTCCGCCGTCGAGCCGTCGCCGATCCACGCTGCCGCAATCTTGGAATCATTGGAGATCGCCGAGGCCATCGCCCAGCCGACCGCCTGGATATATTGCGTCGCCAGATTGCCGGAGATCGAGAAGAAGCCGTGCTCCTTCGACGAATACATGATCGGCAGCTGCCGGCCCTTCAGCGGATCGGCTTCGTTGGAATAGATCTGATTCATCATCGTGACCATCGGATAGCCGTCGGCGATCAGAAGGCCGGCCTGCCGATAGGTCGGGAAGTTCATGTCGCCCGGCTTGAGCGCCTTGCGGAAAGCGCAGCTCACCGCCTCTTCGCCCAGATGCTGCATGTAGAAGGAGGTCTTGCCCTGGCGCTGCGCCATCTGCATGCGCGCATCGAAGGTCCTGAGCGTCATCATATGGCGCAGGCCTTCGAGCAGCTCCTCGTCCGAAAGCAGCCCGGCCCATGGCCCGACGGCCTCGCCGGCGCGGTTCAGCACCCGGATGATGGAAAAAGCCATGTCGCGGATGCTGCGCGGATCGACCTCGATCTCCGGACGCGGCACCGAGCCCGCCTTGGGGATGGTCACATTCGAGAAGTCGGGCGTGCCGCCGGGCCGCACCTCGGGCTCGGGCACATGGAAGCGCAACAATCCAGCGTCGGCCATGAGCTCACATCCTCCAATGTTGCCGGTGCGATATTTGCACATCCGCGCCGCCATTTCATCGTGCGAGAAGGCGGACATCCTCCCGGTCGTCGGCCCGCGGAACCGATGCGGCACAGACGTCAAGATGCAGATATGGCGGCGAAATTTCTTGTCGATGTTTTTGCCCGCCGCGCAATTTGGCGGAAGTTTGCGGGGCGATTGCCGCCATTTAAAGCAATTGACGATGACGCCGGGCGCGGCCTTCCCCTTCTCCCCTTGTGGGAGAAGGTGTCGCCGAAGGCGACGGATGAGGGGTGTTCCAGATGCCACCAGCGTCTCACTCCGCTGGAACACCCCTCATCCGTCTCGGCGCTGTCGCGCCGATCCACCTTCTCCCACAGGGGGAGAAGGGGAAGACGCTAGTTCCGTCACCCCGCCCCGTGCTAACTCACCCCGCATGGCACAGAAGAAAGGATACGAGGTCGATTCGTGGCTGGCGAAGCCCGATCCGGCCATGGCAATCGTCCTGCTTTACGGCCCTGACCGCGGCCTTGTCGCCGAGCGGGCGAAAACCTTCGCCGCGAAAACCGGCCTGCCGCTCGACGATCCCTTCTCTGTCGTCAGGCTGGACGGCGCCGAAGTCGACCGCGACGAGGGTCGGCTGCTCGACGAAGCGCGCACGGTGCCGATGTTTTCCGACCGGCGGCTGCTTTGGGTGCGCAACGCCAGCGGCCAGAAGGCGCTTGCCGACGACATCAAGGCGCTGACCGCCGACCCCGCGCGCGACGCGATCATCCTCATCGAAGCCGGCGACCTGAAGAAAGGCACCGGCCTGCGCGCCATCGTCGAGGCCGCCGGCAACGCCATTGCCTTGCCTTGCTATGCCGACGAGGCCCGCGACCTGGATACGGTGATCGACGACGAATTGCGCAAGGCCGGCATGTCGATGACGTTGGACGCCAGGCAAGCGCTGCGCCGCAACCTCGGCGGCGACCGCCTCGCCTCGCGCGGCGAGATCGAGAAGCTGGTGCTCTACGCGCATGGCCAGAAGGAAATCGGCATCGACGACGTCAACGCGCTGTCGGGCGACGTCTCCGGCGCTTCCTTCGATGCCGCGGTCGACGCCATGCTGGACGGCAAGGTCGGCGATTTCGACATCGCCTTCAACCGTCACTGCCAGTCCGGCGGCCATCCGTTCCTGGTTTTGTCATCGGCGATGCGGCAATTGCAGGCGATCCAGGCGATGCGCGGCCAGATGGAGACCGGCGGCCGCAACGCCGCTTCGGTCGTCGCCGGCGCCCGCCCCCCGGTTTTCTTCTCGCGCCGCAAGCTGGTGGAAAAGACGCTGGAGCGCTGGAATGTCGAGGCGCTCGCACGTGCGCTCGGCCGGCTGCAGACGGCGGTGCTGCAGACCCGCAAGCGCCCCGACCTGTCGGAAGCGCTGGCACGCCAGGCGCTGCTTGGCATTGCGATCGAAAGCGCGAGGCTGGGGCAAAGGTAGCTGCCTGCCGCTGCTCAATTCATCATCATATCCGTCGGCTGAAAGGTCGGCAGCGCCTGGGGAAAGACCAGCACCACCGCGCCGTAAAGGAGCAGGGCGATGCCAGACACCTTGGCTATGCCCTTTCCCGCCGGAAAGGTCTTTTCCGCAAAGATCAGCAGCGTGACCACGGCCATTGCGGCGACATTCATGATCCCGAGCGGGAAAAGTGCCAGAAACAAGAGCCAGCAACAGCCCAGACAAAAGGCGCCGTGCTCGAGGCCCATGCGGACCGCGCCCCAAGAACCATCGCGCCAGGAGGTCAGGATGAAACCGATTGGCGTGCGGCATTTGGCCAGGCACAGATCCTTCAGTGGCGAGAGCTGGTAGGCGCCGGCAATGATCAGCAGGGCGCCGCCGATGCGCGCGGCCGTCGCCGTGGACAATCCCGCATGATCGGCAAGCGTCTCGGCGCCTGCGGCGCCGGCAAAGGCCAAAACGCCCACCGTGCCCCAAACCAGCATATAGCCTGCCACGAATACCCAGGTAGCGACAAAGGCCTCGCCGCGACCTCGTTTGCCGGCTTGGACCTGGTGGAAGGTCAGGATCATGGGCGCCGCCGTCGGAAACATCATGGCAATCATCATGATCATCCAGACGGCAAGAAACAGCGGCGCCCCCATGCCCATGGTGGGTGAGTACATCTGCACGCGCATATCTGCGTCCGCGCCGATCCGCTGCCGGATGAGCAAGACCCACGCCGCCGCGGCGACCGCGCCCAACAGGGCGAGAATGATGTTTCGCTGCAATGTCAGCGTCATGGGCGAGGCCGTTCCGACCATGCGTGCGGGACTATTGCTGGCCGGACCAATTGATCGGAGCGTAGTGCGCGTTCCGGCGGGAATTGTCCCAACTTATGCCATGGTCGCTGAAAGTATTGCCTTCCATTCCCATCCCCATACCGAGCCAGTCGGGATTGACGGGATGGCCGGAGGCCACCCACATCTCGCCGTCCTCGCGCATTGTCGGCAACGGTTCGACCGCCAACTGCATCACGCCGGCAATCTCCACCGACCGCTTCTTGCCGTCGACCTGGTATCTGATCGGCACCTTCTTGGCTCCGAGATTGGTGCTGATCATCGGCGCGAAGGCGGCCATCGGCCCACCCGCGGCGCCGGTGAAGATGGCGCCCAGCGCTTCGGTCTGCCTGTCATCCGCATGGTCGTCGATATAGGCGGCGGCCGTCCAATTGCCCTCCGCCATCGGGCCTGGCGTGTGAGCAACCATCGCGACATTGAGCCCGTCCAATCGAACGTCCCCGAAACTTCCCTTGTCGATATGAAAGACCAAGGCGACGTCGCAAACGCCTTTCGTCGGCTTCGATGTCAGCTGCGCCCGGGTCGACAACAGGCAAGGACATACGACATCGCAGCTGCAGTTTTCGAAGTAGCTTCCAGACAACCGCCAACTGACTGCCATTTAAACCTCCCATTGTGTCAGGCGTGTCCGGCTTTGGCGAGGCGGTGCCGTTTCACGGAGAACGGCAGATAGCCCTCACCGCGACTGATCGGCACGCTGGGGCAGTAATTTAAGGTCAAGCTAATAAAGGGTACGCCGTTGCCGTGGACTGTCAAGCGGAGGGCGCTGGGGAGGGGCGCTGTCTCGCCGACATATCCTTCGTCATTCTAGGGCGGAGCAAGGAGCGAAGCGAAGCGCGCAGACCCTAGAATCCATGCCATGGCATTGGCCGTAGAATGCTGCGGTCCAGAATAGGCGCCGATGGCTGCGCCAGCTAGGATCGCCAGATGACCGGCTATGTCTACATGACTGCTAGCCAGAAAGGGGGCACGGTGTCACCAATGACCTTGCCCGCCGCATACCCGAGCACAAGAATGGCCAAGGTTCCAGCTTCGCCAGCCGTTGCGGTGTGCAGCGTCTCGTCTGGTACGAGGAATATTTCGACATCGCTGATGCCACCCAGCGTGAGACGTCACTGAAACGCTGGCCACGGCGATGGAAGATTGAACTGATCGAAAAGAGCAATCCGGAATGGTTCGAGCTGTTTCGCGGAATTGGTTGGTGAGCGTTCTGCACCGTGGCGGCGCTCAGGCGTCACGGCATGGATTCTAGGGTCTGCGCGCGTCGCTTCGCTCCTTGCTCCGCCCTAGAATGACGAAGGACAGGTTGACGGGACAGCACGCTCCTCTGTCCTGCCGGGGCATCTTCTCGCAGGGAAGGATTCGCAGTTCCCGGCATCTTAGCCGCGCACCGCGCAAACAAAAAAGGGCCGGCAAACGCCAGCCCATTTATGTTTATCACCGATATATCAGGCGTATCCAGCGTTCAGCCAAAACCTCAGCCACAGCCGAATACCATTACGCCTCAGCCGCCTACCGCTCGCCCTTCAGGCGCCGGCAGAGCTCGTCGAGCTGTTCCAGCGAGCGGTAGCTGACCTTGAGCGTGCCGCCCTTGCCCTTGTGCTCGATGCTCACGATCATGCCGATCGTATCGGTCATCAGTTTCTCGAGCGCCAGCGTGTCGGGGTCCTTCTCGGGCGGGCTCGCGGGGGATTTCACCTTGGCCGGCGTCGGGCCGGCGGGCATTTGCGCCAAGGCTTCGGCCTGGCGCACCGAAAGCCCTTCCTTGACGATGCGCTTGGCGAGCCCGGCCGGGTCTTCGGCGGTGACCAGCGTTCGGGCGTGGCCGGCCGACAAATCGCCGTCGACCAGCATGTCGTGAATGACGTTGGGCAGCTTCAACAGCCTCAGCGTGTTGGCGACATGGCTGCGGCTCTTGCCGATCACCTGGCCGAGATCGGCCTGCGTGTAGCCATGCTCGTCGATAAGCTGCTGGTAGCCTTGCGCCTCCTCGACAGGATTGAGATCGGCGCGCTGGACGTTCTCGATGATCGCCAGCTCCAGCGCGGTGCGGTCGTTGACGTCGCGCACGATCAGCGGGATTTCGGTCAGACCGGCGCGCTGCGCCGCCCGCCAGCGCCGCTCGCCGGCGATGATCTCGTAGCGGCCGGGCTGCGACGGCGAGGGGCGCGCCACGACCGGCTGCACCACGCCGTGCTCGCGGATCGACTGGGCCAGATCGGTGAGCTCGGCATCGCCGAAATGCCGGCGCGGATTCTTCGGGTTCGGGCTGACGAACTCGATCGGCACCTTGCCGTCGGCCGCCACCGCCGCGCCCGGCTTTTCGGGCGCCGCCGGACGGTCGATTTCGCCGATCAGCGCCGCGAGGCCACGGCCCAGTCTTTTTCTCGATTGGTCTTCGCTCATGAGTTTGTCCAGATCGTTTCGGAATCGAATCGACTAATTAACCACGCCGTCGCGCGATGATGGTAGCTCAGGCGGCGCGCAGCTTGCGCTCGCGGCGGATCACCTCGGAGGCGAGCTGCAGATAGGCCTGACTGCCCGTGCATTTCAGGTCGTAGAGGATCGCCGGCTTGCCGTAGGACGGCGCCTCGGAGACGCGCACATTGCGCGGGATGATCGTCTCATAGACCTTGTCGCCCATATGGGTGCGCACATCCTGCACCACCTGGTTGGCGAGGTTGTTGCGCCCGTCATACATGGTGAGCACGATACCCTGGATGGTGAGGTCCGGATTGATGGTATTGCGCACCTGCTCGACCGTCTCCAGCAACTGGCTGAGACCTTCCAGCGCGAAGAACTCGCATTGCAGCGGCACGAGAACGGAATCGGCCGCCGCCATTGAATTCAAAGTCAAAAGGTTGAGCGAGGGCGGGCAGTCGATCAGCACATAGCCGAACGGGGCCGAGCGCTCGGAGGCAGCGCGCAGCGCATTGCGCAACTTGAGCACGCGGTCGGGCGCCGAGGCGATTTCCATCTCGATGCCGAGAAGGTCGAGAGTCGAGGGTATGATGGAGAGGCCGGGCACCGCCGTCGGCACCGCGGCCTGCTCCAGCTCGAGCTCGCCAGTCAGCACGTCATAGGACGAAACCGTGCGATCCTTGCGGTCGATGCCGAGGCCGGTGCTGGCATTGCCCTGCGGGTCGAGGTCGACGATCAGCACGCGCTCGCCGATCGCGGCCAGCGCCGTGGCCAGGTTGATGGCCGTCGTCGTCTTGCCGACCCCGCCTTTCTGGTTGGCGACAGTGATGATACGCGGTCCGGTTTTCATGGATTTATGCCAGTAATTCATTGCTGTTTCGCTGGGCGCAACTCGGTGATGTCGAGGATGACGCCTTCGGCGTCGGTCATGCTCGAATGTTCTACCAGATCGAAGCCCCAGCGGTGAGTGCTTTCTTCCACCTCGGCGCGGTAATCCCGGCCTTTGTGAAAGAGCGCGCGTGCGCCGCTGGTCAGCCAGGGCGCCGATAGGTCGAGCAGGACCGGAAGCGCCGCCAGCGCCCTGGCCGTGACGATTTCTGGTGTTGAAACAAGCGCATAGCTGTCATCGATGCGCCTGGCCACGACACGCGCCGGCAAACCGAACTGGCCTATGACGGATTGCAGGAACGACGCCTTTTTGCGATTGCTTTCGACCAGGGCGATCGATGCGCCGGGGCGCTCCGCCAGCAGGAAAGCCAGCACCAGGCCGGGAAAACCGCCGCCTGAGCCGAGATCGACCCAGCGCGTCGCGGTGGGTGCGATTCGCGCAAGCTGGGCGCTGTCCAGGATATGGCGGCGCCACACATCGTCCAGTGTCGACGGCGCCGCCAGATTGATGCTGCGGTTCCATTTCAGGAACAGCTGTTCGAACGCCAGCAGCCGCTCGAATGTTTCACGTGAAACCGGACCCGCTGCCTTTTGCAGGCTCGCCCAGGCATCCGCGCTCACGCCACGTCCCTTCGCGCTGCGAACTCGGCGTTGCGGACATGCGCGACAATGATGGCAAGCGCGGCGGGTGTCATGCCTTCCATGCGCTGCGCATCGGCGATCGAGCGCGGCTGGCGCGCGTTCATCTTCTGCTTCAGCTCGTTTGAAAGTCCCGGAACGTCCGAGAAATCGAGCGCCTCAGGGATGAGCCGCGATTCCTCATGCCTGATCTGTGCGGCGTCGGCTTGCTGGCGATCGAGGTAAACTGAATATTTCGCCTCCGTTTCGAGCCGCTCCGCCGTCTTGGCGTCCAGTTCGGCAAAGCGCGGCTCGACCCTTCTCAGCCAGGCCATGTCGACGCCCGGATGCGCCAACAGCGCATAGGCCGAGCGGCGCACGCCGTCCTTGTTGATCTCCAGCCCATGCCGTGCCGCTTCATTCGGCGTAAGCGTCACAGACTTTGCCAGCGCGCGGGCTTCGTCGAGCTTCTGCGCCAGCGCGCCAAAACGCTGCAGCCGCTCCGTTGACGCGATGCCGAGTTTTTCCGCCAACGGCGTCAGCCGCTCGTCGGCATTGTCGGCGCGCAGCGACAACCGGAACTCCGCGCGCGAGGTGAACATGCGATAGGGCTCGGCGATGCCCCGGCTGGTCAGGTCATCGACCATCACACCGATATAGGCCTCGGTGCGGCTGAGCACGAACGGCTCATCGCCGGATGCCGCCCGCGCGGCGTTGATGCCGGCGAGCAGGCCTTGCGCGCCGGCCTCTTCATAACCGGTCGTGCCGTTGATCTGCCCGGCCAGGAACAGGCCGGCGAGCCGCTTCGTCTCCAGCGTCGTCTTCAGCTCGCGCGGATCGACATGGTCATATTCGATCGCGTAGCCCGGCTGCAGCATCGTCGCCTTTTCCAGCCCGGGGATCGTCTTCAGCATGTCGAGTTGCACGTCTTCCGGCAGCGAGGTTGAGATGCCGTTCGGATAGACGGTGTCGTCGTCGAGGCCTTCGGGCTCGAGAAAGATCTGATGGCCCTCGCGGTCGCCGAACTTGACGATCTTGTCCTCGATCGAGGGACAGTAGCGCGGCCCGATGCCTTCGATCGAGCCGGAATACATGGCCGAACGACCGAGATTGGCGCGGATCAGCTCATGCGTCGCCGGCATGGTCCGGGTGATGCCGCAATGGATCTGCGGATTGGCGATCACGTCGGTCATCAGCGAGAACGGCACTGGATCCTCGTCGGCGGCTTGGGTATCCAGCGACGCCCAGTCGATGGTGCGGCCGTCGAGGCGAGGGGGCGTTCCGGTCTTCAGGCGACCGAGCTTGAAACCCGCGCGCGCCATCGTCGCCGACAGGCCGAGACTTGCCTGCTCGTTCATCCGCCCGGCGACGATCTTCCTTTCGCCGATATGGATCAGCCCGCGCAGGAAAGTTCCGGTGGTCAGCACGACGGCGCCGCAGACCAGCCGCCGATTGCCGGAAACCAGCACGGCTGCGACGCTACCGTTTTCGATCTCAAGGTCGAGGACTTCGCCCTCGATCACGTCGAGATCGTTCTGCTGCCGAATCGCTTCCTGCATTGCCAGGCGATAAAGCTTGCGGTCGGCCTGGGTGCGCGGCCCGCGCACGGCCGGCCCCTTGCGGCGGTTGAGCAGGCGGAACTGGATGCCGGCGGCGTCGGCGATGCGCCCCATGAGCCCATCCATGGCGTCGATCTCGCGCACCAGATGCCCCTTGCCGAGACCGCCGATCGCCGGATTGCAGGACATGACGCCGATCGTCTCGAAGCGCAGAGTGACCAGGGCGGTCCTTGCGCCGGCGCGCGCGGCAGCACTCGCCGCCTCGCATCCGGCATGGCCGCCGCCCACCACCACCACATCATAGTGATTGGTCATTTTTCCCAGAATCCGCTTTCAGAGATTGGGTTGACAGATGTCCCCGACGGCGGCTGGTGTCAAGGAGAGGTGGACTCGTTTCACGTGAAACAATGAATGGCGAGCTTTGCCATCCCCACCGGACCACTGCGAAGCTGGCAGCGGCGGCGGCGTTTCACGTGAATCATTGCGGGATAGGCAAAAGCCCGTGTTTCACGTGAATCACTTACCAATGCAGAATTGCGAAAAGATGACGTCGAGCAAATCCTCGACGTCGACGGCGCCGACAATCCGGCCAAGACGCTCGGCCGCCAGCCGCAGTTCCTCGGCGCGCAGCTCCTGGCTTTGGCCCGACAGTGCCGCCCGCAGGAAATCCACTGCCTCGTTGAGCAACTCTACATGACGCAGCCGGGATGGCAGGACGTCACCCATCTCGCCAACCGCGGCGGCGGCGCGGGCCCCGATCTCGTTCAGAAGGCGGTCCAGACCGCTGCCGTTCTTGGAGGAAATCACGAGGTCATATTTCCCGGCGCCGACATTGGCGATATCCGACTTCGTTCCGATCCTCAGCACCGGAGCTCCACCTGGAATACCCCCAACGGGCGCCGGATCAGCCATATCCTCCAGCAGCAGAACGAGATCCGCCACGTCAGCTTTGGCCCGCGCTCTTTCGATGCCGATCGACTCAACCTTGCCCGTGGCCTCCCGCAGCCCGGCCGTGTCGACAAGTCGCACCTTCAGCCCGTTAAGGTCCATCACCACCTCGAGCAGATCGCGCGTCGTGCCCGGCTCGTCGGTGACGATCGCAGCCTCGCGCTTCGCCAAGGCGTTGAACAGGCTGGACTTGCCGGCATTCGGGGCGCCGAGGATCACGACTTCGAAACCATCGCGAATGATCTCCGCAGCCTTGAAACCTCCGATGTGGCGATCGATTTCCCCGATCATTACCGACACGTCGAACCAGACCGCCTCCGAAACGGAACCCGGCACATCCTCTTCCTCGGCGAAGTCGATCTCCGCCTCGATCATGGCTCGCGCATGGATCAGCCGGCGGCGCCAGCTCGAATAGAGTTCGCTTTGCGCGCCTTTGGCATTGCGCAGGGCGAAACGGCGTTGCGCCTCCGTCTCGGCATTCACCAGATCGGCCAATGCCTCCGTCTCGACCAGATCCAGCCTGCCGTTGAGAAAGGCGCGCCGGGTGAATTCGCCCGGCTCGGCGTGCCTGACGCCCTCGAAGCCGGTGATCGTCTCCAGCATCTTGGCCGCGACGGCGCGGCTGCCATGGACCTGGAACTCGGCAACGTCCTCCCCGGTGAAGCTGCCGGGACCTGGAAAGAACAGGACGAGGCCGTGATCGATGATCGAGCCGTCCGCCGCCCGGAGCCTTCGTAACGTGGTAAACCGATCCTTAACGGATCCGGCTATCGTTTCGACCACGAATCGAGTTTTGGGGCCGGAAATTCGGATGACGGCGATGCCTGCCGGCAAGCGGCCGCTCGACAGCGCAACGATCGAATCCTTCGAAGCCATTGGGGAAACCATTTGCCGGACCTGCCGAACCGCCTAGATTGAAAGGTAGAGCACGGCCGAAATCCGCTTCACACTTTTCGGCATCATGCTTCAGCGTTGATGCATCAGACCCAAAAAAGAGCGTCCATCGTGACCTTACCCGCACGAAACCTGCTTGCCGAAGAGGCCAGCCCTTATCTGCAGCAGCACAGCGACAATCCTGTCCATTGGCGCGGCTGGTCGCCTGCGGCCCTTGCCGAAGCGAAGCAGCTCGGGCGGCCGATCCTGCTCTCCATCGGTTACGCCGCCTGCCACTGGTGCCATGTCATGGCGCATGAAAGTTTTGAGAACGACGCCGTGGCCGCCGTCATGAACCGGCTCTACGTGAATATCAAGGTCGATCGCGAAGAGCGGCCCGACATCGACCAGATCTATATGGCGGCGCTGCACGCCATGGGCGAGCAGGGCGGCTGGCCGCTGACCATGTTTCTGACGCCCGACGGCAAGCCTTTCTGGGGCGGCACCTATTTCCCGCGCGAGGCGCGTTACGGAAGACCCGGCTTCATCCAGGTGCTGGAAGCGGTCGACAAGGCCTGGCGCGAGAAGCAGCAGAGCCTCGCCGAAAGCGCCAACGGGCTGACCGCCCATGTCGAGCAGCGGCTTGCCGGCGCGACGGGCAAGGCGGTGCTCGATCGCGGCACGCTGGCCGATCTCGCCACCCGCATCGGCGGCATGATCGATCGCGATCTCGGCGGCTTGAAGGGCGCGCCGAAATTCCCAAACGCGCCCTTCATGCACACGCTTTGGCTGTCCTGGCTGCGTGACGGCGAGGCCGCGCATCGCGACGCGGTGCTCGCCAGCCTCGAAAAAATGCTCGCCGGCGGCATCTACGATCATGTCGGCGGCGGTCTCAGCCGCTACTCCACCGACGCCGAATGGCTGGTGCCGCATTTCGAGAAGATGCTTTACGACAACGCCCAGCTCATCCGCCTATGCAACTGGGCCCATGCGGCCACCGGCAACGTCTTGTTCCGGGTACGAATCGAAGAGACCGTCGGCTGGCTGCTGCGCGAGATGCTGGTCGAAGGCGGCGCCTTCGCCGCCAGCCTCGATGCCGACAGCGATGGCGAGGAGGGGCTTTTCTACACATGGAACCGCGACGAAGTCGAAGCCGCGCTCGGCGACGATACGTCGACCTTCTTCCGGTATTTCGAGCTCGCCGCGCCGCATGGCTGGGAAGGCAAGCCGATCATTCGCCAGAGCGAGGCCCAGCAAGCTCAAGGCATCGCCGACTATGCGAAATTGGCGTCTCTGAAGGCAAAGCTGTTGGGCGTCCGCGAAGGACGGGTCAGACCGGGCCGCGACGGCAAGGCGCTCACCGACTGGAACGGGCTGATGATCGCGGCGCTCGCCGAGGCGGGCCGTTCACTTGGGCGGCGCAACTGGATTGACGCCGCCGCAAAAGCCTTCGGCCATATCGTCGAGGCCGGCCAGGACGGACGGCTGCCGCATTCCATGCTAGGCGCGAAGAGGCTTTTCCCGGCGCTGTCCAGCGATTATGCCGCCATGACCAACGCGGCGATCGCGCTGTTCGAGGCGACCGGCGATCCGGCCTATTCCGATCGCGCCCGGCAGTTCATCGGCGAGCTCCACCGCTGGCACCTGGATGAACAAAAGAGCGGCTACTGGCTGACGGCGTCGGACAGCGGCGACGTTCCGATCCGCATCCGCGGTGATGTGGATGAAGCAATCCCGTCCGCCACCAGCCAGATCGTCGAGGCGCTGGTGCGGCTGTCATCGCTCACCGGCGACCTCGCTCTCTGGGAAAAGGCGTGGACGACCGCCGAGCATGCAATGGGCCGCGCCTCGCAGCAGGCCTACGGCCAGGCCGGCATCGTCAACGCCTGTGCCCTGGCGCTCGAGCCGCTGAAGCTTGTCATTGTAGACGAGCTGGATTCATCAAGCCTCGTTCCGGTTGCGAATCGGTATCCGGACCCGCGCCGGGTCGACATTGTCGTTCCGGTCGGTTCGGAAGCGAATCGACCGTCGCTGCCGGGCGGCGTGTTGCCGCCGACGGACAAGGCGGGCGCCTGGTTCTGCAGCGGACAAGTGTGTCTGCCGGTGGTGACGGATGCGGGCGAGTTGGAGAAGTTGCTGCGGCGATAGCGCCTTTCCCTTCTCCCCTTGTGGGAGAAGGTGTCGCCGAAGGCGACGGATGAGGGGTGCTCCAGGGAAAGCCAGCGTCTCACTCCGCTGGAGCACCCCTCATCCGTCTCGGCGCCAACGCGCCGATCCACCTTCTCCCACAAGGGGAGAAGGAGAAGGGCATCGCCCCAATCACGTATTCATCGAATCGAAGAAGTCCGCGTTGGTCTTGGTCTGCTTGAGCTTGTCGATGAGGAACTCGATCGCGTCGGTCGTGCCCATCGGCGCGAGGATGCGGCGCAGCACGAAGATCTTCTGCAGGTCCGCGCGCGGCACAAGCAGGTCTTCCTTGCGGGTGCCCGACTTGAGGATGTCCATCGCCGGGTAGATGCGCTTGTCGGCCACCTTGCGGTCGAGCTGGATTTCGCAGTTGCCGGTACCCTTGAACTCTTCGAAGATGACTTCGTCCATGCGGCTGCCCGTATCGATCAGCGCGGTGGCGATGATGGTCAGCGAGCCGCCTTCCTCGATGTTGCGGGCGGCGCCGAAGAAGCGCTTCGGGCGCTGCAGCGCGTTGGCGTCGACACCGCCGGTCAGCACCTTGCCGGATGACGGCACCACGGTGTTGTAGGCGCGGCCGAGACGCGTGATTGAATCCAGCAGGATGACCACGTCGCGGCCATGCTCGACCAGGCGCTTGGCCTTCTCGATCACCATCTCGGCGACCTGAACGTGGCGCGCTGCCGGCTCGTCGAAGGTCGAGGAGATCACCTCGCCCTTCACCGAACGCTGCATGTCGGTGACTTCCTCCGGGCGCTCGTCGATCAGAAGCACGATCAGATAGCATTCCGGATGGTTGGCGGTGATCGAATGGGCGATGTTCTGCATCAGCACCGTCTTGCCGGTGCGCGGCTGCGCGTTGATCAGCGCGCGCTGGCCCTTGCCGATCGGCGCGACCAGGTCGATCACGCGCGGCGAGATGTCCTTGGAGGTCGAATTGTCGATCTCCATTTTCAGCCGCTTGGTCGGATAGAGCGGCGTCAGGTTGTCGAAGTGGATTTTGTGCCGGATCTTCTCCGGGTCGTCGAAATTGATGGTGTTGACCTTGAGCAGCGCGAAATAGCGCTCGCCCTCTTTCGGGCTGCGGATCGGTCCTTCGACCGTATCGCCGGTCTTGAGCGAAAAGCGCCTTATTTGCGACGGCGAGATATAGATGTCGTCGGGACCCGGCAGGTAGTTTGCGTTGGCTGAGCGCAGGAAGCCGAAACCGTCCTGCAGCACCTCGACCACGCCTTCGCCGATGATCTCGACGTCCTGGGCGGCGAGCTTCTTCAGGATCGCGAACATCAGCTCCTGCTTGCGCATGACGCTGGCGTTCTCCACCTCGAGCGTCTCGGCATAAGCGATCAGCTCCGGCGGCTTCTTGTTCTTGAACTCTGCGAGTTTCATTTCTTGCATTAGATAGACTCTGGGTAGGCTTTGGAGAGGGAAATCGGCTGGATGCGACAAATGTCGGGCGCGGCCGAAAGCGAGAAAAGGGGCGGCGCATGACGGGAAGGAAGACCCGTCTTGTATCGTCGCTCGACTGAAAGAGCAAGCCGCCTTTTGCTGGGCCTGGCCGGATCCGGGAAAGCCTCAGAACGGCTTCACGACGACCAGGATGACGATGACGATCATCAGCAATGTGGGGATCTCATTGACGATCCGCCAGTGCCTCGCCGGCTTTTCGTTCTTGTCCTCGGCAAATTTCCTGACCGCGCCGGCGAGATAGCCATGCAGCCCCGACAAAATGAGCACCAGCGCGATCTTGGCGTGCAGCCAGCCGCCCTGGAATCCAAAGCCTTTCCAGGCAAGCCAAAGCCCGAACACCCAGGTCGCGGTCATCGCCGGATTGATGATCCCTCTGAGCAGCCGGCGCTCCATCACCTTGAAGGTTTCGGACTGCACCGAGCCCCTTTCGGCATCGACATGGTAGACGAAGAGACGCGGCAAATAGAGCATGCCGGCCATCCAGGAAATAACCGCAATCACATGGATCGCCTTGGCCCACGGATAGAAGCTGTCAGGTGCCGCGAGATAGAGCAGCGCCGTCAGCACGACGAGCAGGGCAATGCCGATCGCCATGCGCTTCATCGCCTGGCCAGTGCTGTTCTCGTTGCTCGCGCTGTTCTCGTTGCTTACATCCCTCATTGCCGGCTTCTCACCATTTTCACCATCGCCTCGACATGCGCCACCGGCGTTTCCGGCGTGATGCCGTGGCCGAGATTGAAGATCAGCGGCCCGTCACCCAAAGTCCTCAGGATTGCCTCGACGCCGTCAGAGAGCGCCTTGCCGCCGGCGACCAGGCGCAACGGATCGAGATTGCCTTGCACCGCTCCGTCGCGCTGCAGCTCCTTCGCCATCGACAGCGGCACGGTCCAGTCGAGACCGAGACCGGCAATGCCGGTCTTTCTCCTGTAATCACGATAGCGCTCGCCCGCGCCCTTCGGGAAACCGATCACCGGCACATCGGGGTGAACCGCCTTCACTTGGGCGACAATCTCGGCCACCGGCTCGACGCAGAAGGCCTCGAAGGATGGCTCGTCCAGCACGCCCGACCATGAATCGAAAATCTGCACCGCATCGGCGCCGGCCTCGATCTGGCGGATGAGATAGGCGGCCGAACGATCGGCCAATATCTTCAGAAGCCGCGCGAAGGCCTCGGGCTCGCGATAGGCGAATAGCCGGGCAGGGCCCTGGTCGGGCGTGCCGTGGCCGGCGATCATATAGGTCGCCACCGTCCATGGCGCGCCGCAGAAGCCGAGCAGCGTCGTCTCATCGGGCAGTTTCGCCCGCAGCCGGCGCACGGTCTCGTAGACCGGTTCGAGATTCACGTGAAACATGTCGCCGTTCAGCGCCGCAATCTCGGCCGCCGAGATCGGCTTCAGGACCGGTCCGCGGCCCTCCTCGAAGCGGACGTCCCGGCCCAGGGCATTGGGCACGACGAGAATGTCGGAGAACAGGATCGAGGCGTCGAAGCCGAAGCGCTCGATCGGCTGCAGCGTTACCTCGACGGCAAGGTCCGGATCGTAGCAGAGATCGAGGAAGGATCCCGCTCGCTTCCTGGTCTCGCGATACTCCGGAAGATAGCGGCCCGCCTGACGCATCATCCAGAGCGGCGGCGGTGAAACCGTCTCGCCCTTGAGGACGTCGAGCACGATCCGTTTCCCAGCCATCCTGCGCTGCCCTCTCTACAGCGCCGCGCGTCCTTAGACGCGCAAAGGACGCTGTAGCGCTTTCATTTAGCGCATGATCCTTTCCGAACCTCTGGTTCGGGGTCATGCGCGCTCCTCTTAAATCAAATATCTATTTTAAAAGAGTCTTCTGATTCTAAGAGTCTGTTGGTTGTGATGGTTGCGACCTGTCCAGCCTGCGGCTCGAAAAGGCCAGTCAGCATATTGTCGCGTACTCGCTTTCGCAATTTGGAGGGCTCTGGGGACGAAGCGGATTCCAGCTTTGGAGTCAAAAGCTTGGACTTACCGGTCCGAACCTCGCCCTGTGGATGAGATCGGCCAAGAAAACTTGATCCCCGGTTTTGTCCCCAGCGCCGCGACAAAGCCTACAGCGGGTCGAATTGTGGACAAGCGGCCATCTGATACAGTCGCCTCCTTGCCCAAGGCTTGCCCATCCAGCCTTGTCCACAATTGCCCACAGCCTGGACCCATTCCCTGTGAACAAACCTCAGAGCTTCTTCCATCTGCATCTAATCTCCGACGCCACCGGCGAGACGCTGCTGGCGGCCGGCCGCGCGGCGTCCGCGCAATACAAGGATGCGCGCGCCATCGAGCACATCTATCCGCTGATCCGCACGGAAAAGCAGATAGCCAAGGTCTTCGAGGACATCGAGGAGGAGCCCGGCATCATCCTCTATACGGTGGTCGACCAGAAGCTGGCGCGCTCGATCGATGAGCGCTGCGCTGCCATGGGCCTGCCTTGCGTCTCGGTGCTGGAACCGGTGCTGACCGTCTTCCAGTCCTATCTCGGCACGCCGGCCGGTCGCCGCGTCGGCGCCCAGCACGTGCTCGACGCCGAATATTTCCGCCGCATCGATGCTTTGAACTTCACCATGGAACATGACGACGGCCAGCTGCCGGCCAATATGGACGATGCCGACATCGTGCTGATCGGCATTTCGCGCACCTCGAAGACGCCGACCAGCATTTATCTCGCCAATCGCGGCATCAAGACCGCCAACATCCCGATCGTGCTCGGGGTGCCGCTGCCGGAAAGCCTGATCGCCGCCAAGACGCCTTTGGTCGTCGGCCTGGTCGCCACGGCCGAGCGCATCTCGCATGTGAGGCAAAACCGCATCCTCGGCAACAGCGCCGCCTTCGTGCCGACCGACTATGTCGACCGCGCCGCGATCAACGAGGAGCTCGCCTATGCCCGCCAGCTTTGCACGCGGCATGGCTGGCCGATGATCGATGTTAGCCGCCGCTCCATTGAGGAAACGGCCGCGGCTATCGTTGCCCTGCGGGGCAAGACGCGCTAACGGAGACTAAGCCGGATGAAGGTGGACCTGCCGCCGCCGCCGAATAGATCGAAAAGTCACGACGGATCCCATGTCTCGGAGATTGGCCGAAACCTCCATCGCTTCGTCATCCTAGGGCGGAGCAAGGAGCGGAGCGACGCAGCGTAGACCCTAGGATTCATGCCGGGACGCCAAAGTGTTGCGACGGTGCAGAATTCTGCTCCGCTGCGCTCTTCGAGCGAGGGAACGGAATGGATCCTAGGGTCTCCGCGACGGAGCTTCGCTCCTGCTCCGCCCTAGGATGACGAAGTTCGTAAGGGCTTCGCCTTCAACTTGCCGGATCAGCAGCGTGAAGGAACTAATCAGGTAGTACATCATGGCCGAGAAAATCATCCTCGCTTCGGGCAGCCCGTACAGGAAGGCGATGCTCGTCAGCGCCGGCCTCGACATCGAGGCGGTGCCGGCAAATGTCGACGAGCGTGCGCTCGAGGCTCCGCTGAAGGACAGCGGCGCTTCGCCCGAGGACGTCGCGTCGATCCTGGCCGAGGCCAAGGCGACCGAGGTCAGCGAGCGCAAGCCGGGCGCCCTGGTGCTCGGCTGCGACCAAACCCTGTCGCTGGGCGACGAGATTTTTCATAAGCCCGCCGACATGGAAGGCGCCCGCCGCCATCTCCTGGCCTTGTCCGGCAAGACGCATCAGTTGAACAGCGCCGCGGTGCTTTGCCGCGACGGCGCAGTGCTGTGGCGCCATGTCGGCGTCGTGAGCCTCACCATGCGCAAGCTCGACCCCGGCTTCATCGGCCGGCACCTGGCCCGCGTCGGCGCCAAGGCGCTTTCCAGCGTCGGCGCCTATCAGATCGAGAGTGAAGGCATCCAGCTGTTCGAGAAGATCGAGGGCGACTATTTCACCATCGTCGGCCTGCCGCTGCTGCCGCTGCTGAAGGAGTTGCGCGCATTGGGAGCCATCGATGGCTGAGAAAAAGGCCTTCGTCACCGGACATCCGATCGCCCATTCGCGCTCTCCGAAAATCCACGGCTACTGGCTGGCCAAATACGGCATCGACGGCAGCTATGAAGCGATCGACGTCGCGCCGGCGGATTTCGCCGCCTTTCTGAAATCTCTCGGCGAGAACGGCTACCGCGGCGGCAACGTCACCATTCCGCACAAGGAGGCGGCCTTCGCCGGCGTCGCCCGCCGAGACCATGCGGCCGATGAAATCGGCGCGGTCAACACGTTGTGGTTCGAGGATGGCATTCTGTGTGGCGGCAACACGGACGGCTACGGTTTCGCCGCCAACCTCGATGAGCATGCGCCGGGCTGGGCGGCCAATGGGCCGGCCGTGGTTCTGGGCGCCGGCGGCGCCTCCCGCGCGGTCATCCACGCGCTGAAGGAGCGTGGCGTCAAGGATATCCGCATCGCCAATCGGACGCTCGCGAGAGCCGAGGAACTCAGCCGCCATTTCGGTGCCGGGGTCTCGGCGCATGGCGCAGGCGCGCTCAGTGAGCTGCTTGCCGATGCCGGCCTGCTGATCAACACCACCTCGCTCGGCATGCATGGTGACGCCACGCTCTCCGCCGATCCGGCCGGCTTGCCGGACCATGCCATCGTCACCGACATTGTCTATGTGCCGTTGGAAACGCCCTTGCTTGCCGCCGCTAGGGCGCGCGGCCTGAAGACGGTCGATGGTCTCGGCATGCTGCTGCATCAGGCCGTGCCAGGGTTCGAACGCTGGTTCGGCAGGAAACCCGAAGTGACGCCCGAATTGCGGCGCATGATCGTCGCCGACATCGAGGGCCGTTGATGATCGTGCTTGGCCTCACCGGATCGATCGGCATGGGCAAGTCCACCACGGCGAAAATGTTCGCCGAGGCCGGCGTGCCGGTGCATGATTCCGACGAGACCGTGCATCGCCTTTATTCCGGCAAGGCCGCCCCTCTGGTCGAGGCGGCTTTTCCGGGCACGACGCAGGTGGGCGCGGTCGACCGGGTCAAGCTCGCCGAAAAAGTGCTCGCCGATCCGGCCGCGCTGAAGCGGCTCGAGGCAATCATTCACCCGCTGGTGCGCGCCGACGCCGATGTGTTTCTCGCAAAGCATCGCGCCGCTGGCGCGCGGCTTGCCGTGCTCGACATCCCGCTGCTGTTCGAAACCGGCGGCCGCAACCGTGTCGACAAGGTCGTGGTCGTCACCGCGTCGCCCGAAATCCAGCGCGAGCGCGTGCTCGCCAGGCCGGGCATGAGCGAGGAGAAGTTTTCATCCATCCTCGCCAGGCAGGTGCCCGACGCCGAAAAGCGCCGCCAGGCCGATTTCATCATCGATACCGGCCATGGCTTCGACGCCGCGCGAAAGAGGGTCGAGGCGATCGTCGCCGAACTCTCAGGGGAAAAGTCCGGCTAAGCCGGCTCCTGACATTACAGCGCCGCGCCCGTTCGGACGCGCAAAGGACGCTGTAACGCTTTGATTTTGCGCATGAACCTTTTCCCAAAATCGATTCCGATTTTCGGAGGTCAGGCGTTAGGCCTTCGCCAGTCTCCATTGCCATTTTGTTCTGGTGTATGATTCTGCTCGTTTGGGAAGCGAACTGATTCGAATGCGTGAGATCATCTTCGATACGGAAACCACCGGCCTCGATTTGCGCGACGACCGCATCATCGAGCTTGGCGGCGTCGAGCTGGTCAACCGCTTCCCGACCGGCCGCACCTTCCACAAATTCATCAATCCGCAGGGGCGCGCGATCCATGCCGAGGCGCAGGCCGTGCACGGCATCAGCGCCGCCGACCTGGTCGGCAAGCCGACCTTCGCCGAAATCGCGCAGGAATGGCTCGACTTCACCGACGGCGCCCGGCTGATCGCCCACAACGCAACCTTCGATATCGGCTTCCTCAATCTAGAATTCAGCCGGCTTGAGCAAGCTGCCATCGATCCCGGCCGCGTGGTCGACACGCTGGCGCTGGCGCGCCGCAAGCATCCGATGGGACCGAACTCGCTCGACGCGCTCTGCCGGCGCTACGGCATCGACAACACCCGCCGCACCAAGCACGGCGCGCTGCTCGACTCCGAATTGCTGGCAGAGGTCTATATCGAGCTCATCGGCGGCAAGCAGGCGGCGCTGGTGCTGGAGTCCGTGGCGGTGCACATGAATGGCGCCGGCGAGGTGGCCGATATCGACATCTCGATCGGCGCCCGGCCGATCGCCCTGCCGCCGCGGCTCAGTGAAACGGATCGGGCGGCGCATGCCGGGCTGGTCGCGACGCTCGGCGAAAAGGCGCTGTGGCTGAAAGTGGCGGTGGGTTGATCGGGCGCTATTCGCGCTGACGTTGGAGACAGCGCCCTTTCCAATCCGATCGCGATCTGTCGCGGCAGCCATTGAACGGTTGGTCCCGTCGAAGGATCGCGTTAGTTTGACCGCGCGCGCCGACCGCGCCCAAACCCGCCCGCAAAGGACCGCGATGACCGGACCCAATCCCAACGTCAAGCATCCGATTGCGATGCATCCGCGCGTCGGTTTCCTGAAGGGACTGGTGACGTCGACCAACATCGAGATCGGCGACTTCACCTATTACGACGACCCCGACGGTCCCGACAAATTCGCCGAGAAATGCGTGTTGCATCACTACGACTTCATTGGCGACAAGCTGATCATCGGCAAGTTCTGCGCCATAGCCGAAGGCGCGCGTTTCATCATGAACGGCGCCAACCACGCCATGTCGGGCTTCTCGACCTATCCGTTCAACATCTTCGGCCATGGCTGGGAGGAAGGCTTCGACCCGCAGACCTGGTCGAAGGAGATCCGCGGCGACACCACGATCCGCAATGACGTGTGGATCGGCATGGATGCGGTGATCATGCCGGGCGTGACGGTGGGCGACGGCGCCATTGTCGCGGCGAAATCGGTTGTCACGCACGACGTGCCGCCTTATGCGATCGTGGCCGGCAATGCGGCCAAGGTGGTGAAGATGCGCTTCGACGAGTTCACGGTGCGGCGGCTGCTCAAGGCAGCCTGGTGGGACTGGCCGGTCGACAAGATCAGCCGCAACCTCAACGCCATCCGCGGCGCCGACATTTCCAGGCTGGAGGCGGCGGTTTGAGCGCGCCCGAAAAAATGACAAACGTCAAAACGCCGAACGAAACGGCGATCAGCCCGGAGCTGTTCACCCGTGGCTGGGTCTTCATCCGCGGCGTGCCGTCGATGAAGTTCCTGCCGCCGGAAGGGCCGCCGGAGATCGCCTTCGCCGGCCGTTCCAATGTCGGCAAGTCGTCGCTGATCAACGCGCTGGTCGGGCATAAGGGCCTGGCGCGCACCTCGAACACGCCGGGCCGCACGCAGGAGCTCAACTATTTCGTGCCCGACGGCTTTTCCGGCGAGGGCGCCGACCTGCCGCCGATGGCGTTGGTCGACATGCCGGGCTACGGCTATGCCAGCGCGCCGAAGGACAAGGTCGATGAGTGGACCAAGCTGATCTACGAGTATCTGCAGGGCCGCGTGACGCTGAAGCGCGTCTATGTGCTGATCGACGCGCGCCATGGCATCAAGGCCAAGGACGAGGAAGTGCTGACCCTGCTCGACAAGGCGGCAGTATCCTACCAGGTGGTGCTGACCAAGACCGACAAGATCAAGGCCGCGGGCGTGCCGAGGCTGATCGAGGAGACGCTGGCCAAGATCAAGAAGCGGCCCGCGGCGTTTCCACTGGTGCTGGCCACCTCCTCGGAAAAAGCCGAGGGCTTGGACGAGCTGCGCGCCGCCATCGCCCTGGTAGCGAACGGCGGCTGACGCCGCCCGCCAGGGGACCGATCCCTCAGGATCAATCCATCTCGTCGCGTTCCGGCTCGCGATCGCGCCGGCCGCTGAGGATCTCGCGCTTGCCGACATGGTTGGGAGCGCCGACCAGGCCTTCCTTCTCCATGCGCTCGACCAGCGAGGCGGCGCGATTGTAGCCGACGCCGAGGCGGCGCTGGATGTAGGAGGTCGAGCACTTCTTGTCGCGCTTGACCACCTTGACGGCTTCCTCATAGAGCGCGTCGCCATCCTCCTCGGCCATCGCGCTTTTGTCGAAGACCGGGCCTGTGTCGGCCGCTTCCTGTTCCTCTTCCTCGTCCGCGGTGACGGTGTCGAGATATTCGGGACGTCCCTGCGCTTTCAGATGCGCCACGACATGCTCGACCTCGACATCGGAAACGAAGGGGCCATGCACGCGCGAAATGCGCCCGCCGCCGGCCATATGCAGCATGTCGCCCTGGCCAAGCAGCTGCTCGGCGCCCTGTTCGCCGAGGATGGTGCGGCTGTCGATCTTCGACGTCACCTGGAAGGAGATGCGGGTGGGGAAATTGGCCTTGATGGTGCCGGTGATGACGTCGACGGATGGGCGTTGCGTCGCCATGATCAAGTGGATTCCGGCGGCGCGCGCCATCTGCGCCAGCCGCTGGATGGCGCCTTCGATCTCCTTGCCGGCCACCATCATCAGGTCGGCCATCTCGTCGACGATGATGACGATGTAGGGCATCGGCGCGAGGTCGATCGCGCGCTCCTCGAACAGCGGCTCGCCGGTGCCCCTCTCGAAGCCGGCCTGCACCTGCATGGTCACGACCTCGCCCTTGTCGCGGGCGCCTGCCGCGCGCTGGTTGTAGCCGTCGATGTTGCGCACGCCGAGGCGCGCCATCTTGCGGTAGCGGTCCTCCATCTCACGCACCGCCCATTTCAGCGCCGTGACGGCCTTCTTGGGATCGGTGACGACCGGCGTCAGAAGATGCGGGATGCCGTCATAGACGGAGAGCTCCAGCATCTTGGGGTCGACCATGATGAGACGGCATTCCTGCGGCTTCATCCTGAAGAGCAGTGACAGGATCATGGTGTTGATGGCGACCGACTTGCCGGAGCCGGTGGTGCCCGCCACCAAGAGATGCGGCATTTTGGCGAGCTCGGCGATGACCGGTTCGCCGCCGATCGTCTTGCCGAGGCCGAGCGCCAGCTTGCAGGAGGTATTGCGGAAGCCGGCCGAGCCGATCAGCTCGCGGAAATAGACGGTCTCGCGCGTCTCGTTGGGCAGCTCGATGCCGATGACATTGCGGCCCGGCACCACGGCGACACGCGCCGATACAGCCGACATGGAGCGGGCGATATCGTCGGCGAGCCCGATGACGCGGCTGGATTTCACACCCGGCGCCGGCTCGAACTCGTAGAGCGTGACGACCGGCCCCGGCCGGACATGGATGATCTCGCCCTTGACGCCGAAATCCTCCAGCACGCTTTCGAGCAGATCGGCATTCTGCTCCATCCGCTCCTGCGACATGTAGAAGCCCTGGCCCTCGGGCGGCATCTGCAAGAGCTCTTCCGAAGGAAGCTCGTAGCCGCCCATCGCGGATAGCGGCTCGACCTCGCCGGCCATGGGCAACGATGCTGCCTGCCTGGCTTTCCTGGCGCTTGCCGGGGCGGAGATCGGCATGGGCTTGGCAGGCGCCGGTTGGGCCGCCGCCGGAGCTGGCACGGGCGCCCAGATCGGACTTGCCTCCGCCGTATTGGAGCGCCATTCGATGACCCGGTAAAATGACGTCGCCTCGCCCGGGAAGGCGGCACGGGGCTGGACGGGTTGCGCGGCCGGACGCTGCGCCGGCACCGGCTGCATCAATGGCTGCGCCGGAACGGCAGGCGCCTGCCCCGTCTCGTTCAGACGCGCCCGCGCCAGGCGCTCGGCCAGGAAAGGCATGCCGAACTCGAAAAAGGCATGATCGGAAAGATAGGACCAGCGCAATCCGCTCAGGCGCGGTTTTGGTGTCGGAGCAGCAGCCTGGCTCGGCGCGGCCGCTGCGGCCGGGACGATGGCAGGGGCAACAGTGGCTGGTGCGCGGGCCGGCCTGGTTTGCATCGGCGCCGAGGCGGGAGCGGCGGAACTTTTCCGGACCGGAGCGGCTGGCGGCGGAGCCGGAGGCGCAGGCCGGACGGGCTCGGTGGCGGATGCCTTGCCCTGAGCGGCATCCTCCGGCGGAGCGGCCCGCCTGGCGAGGTCGGTGTCCGGCGTGCGCGTGAAACGCACATTGGGCGCAAGGAAGAAATAGTTCTGCCAGGCGGGGAGGCCGAAATCGTCGCCGGCCGAGTCGCCGGCCGATTCGGATGCACTACGAGCGGCGGTCGATTCGGCCCCGGGCAGGACTCGCAGCGGCACGACCTGCCCTGCTTGCGGGACCGCGCCATGGCGCCCGGTTTCCCGCGGATTGCGATGTTCGTCGTCGCTGTCGTGGGCTGAGGCGCCGGGATGATTGGCACGGGGGAAACGCATGGATGTCATACTCGAGACTCGCCGATTGAACGTCTCCCGAGACATAGGAAGCGATGGTTAACAGGTTCTTCCGAAAGCGCCTGCCGGACGAAGCCGATCGATATTTTGAGAGGGGGGTCTTCAGGCCGGTCTTCGCGGTCGAGGCAGACCGCACCGATGGATTTCGCGGCGACGCCTCGCGACCCCTTCAGCTTCGCCCTTTGCGCTCTGGAATCCGCATGCCCGAACGGTCAGGCCGATTGCAACGCCCGTTCCTCGGCGAAGAATTTTTCCGTGGCATAGGCCTTGAGAAACACTTCGACGCCGGAGGTCACGACGTGCTCGATCTCCGCCTGGCTCGGCGCTTTGGTGCGATAGGAAAAGATGCACTGGCGAAACAGGCCGGCGAGGCAAAGCTCGGTGAACTGGTAGGCGGCAAGGTCGACGTCGGCGATCTGAAGCAGGCCGCGTTCGACGGCTTCGTTGAGGAAGGCCATGACCTTGTCGTGGCCGCGCTTGGGGCCGCGTTCGTAGAAGCGCGCGCCAAGCTCCGGAATCCGATCGGCCGCGCCGACCACGGTGCGCTGGGCCTGGATGACCTTGGCCGAGGTGATCTTCAGCGAAAGCACGGTGCCGAACTTCACCAGCGTCTTGCGCAGGTCGTCGAAATGGTCGAGCACCTCATACATGTTCTTGAAGATGGTGCCGCGCTCTTCCTCGATGAGCGCTTCGAACAGCTCTTCCTTGTTTTGAAAATAGACGTAGATCGTCCCCTTGGAGACGCCGGCCTCGCGCGTGATGTCGTTCATCGAAGCCGCTTCAAAGCCCTTGTCTATAAAGACGCGGCGGGCGCCCTCGATGATCTGGGCCCGTTTTACGGGATCCTGCCCGGCCGCCGGGCGGCCCTTGCGCAAGTCGAGCAGATCGCTATCGGCTGTCGTGTCGACCATGGAAGTCGTTCCTTGAAAAATATTTCGAACCGCTCGGTTCGATTTCCTCTTGATATGGTCCTCTTTCCGCGCTATGTCAATCTCCAATTCGAACCGAACGGTTCAGTATGACTGACATCCAGAGAGATCGCTATGTCCTCGAACGCGCCCGCCACCGCCGAAGTCCGCTCTTTTCCCAACGCCAAGGTCCAGCCTTCGACCGAAGCGCCGGAAGTTCCTGTCCAGCCCGCCGCTCCCGTTGCGACGCCGGCGGCTGAAGCACCCGCCAAGAAGCAGCGCTCTGTCCGCTCTTTCCTGTTACCGATCATCGGCCTTGCCCTGCTCGGCGCCGGTTCCTGGTATGGGTATAACTATTGGACCGACGGACGGTTCATGATCTCCACCGACGACGCCTATGTCCAGGCCGACATGTCGTTCGTGTCGCCGAAAATATCCGGTTATATCGACAAGGTGCTGGTGAGCGAGAACCAGCAGGTCAAGGCCGGCGATCCGCTGTTCGTCATCGACAATGGCGACTACAAGATCGCCGTGGCGCAGGCCGAGGCGCAGATCGCCACCTTGGCGAAGACGCTCGACCGCATCGATGCCCAGACCAAGGCCGCCCAGGCCTCGCTGTCGCAGGCCCAGGCGCAGAAGGTCGCGGACCAGGCCGCCGCCGACAATGCGGCGCGCGCCCAGGTGCGGGCGGCGCAACTCGTCAAGACCCATGTCGGCACGCAGGCCCAGCTCGACGACGCCCAGACCGCGCTCGACCAGGCCAAGGCGGCGCTTGTCGGCGCCGATGCGCAGATCGCGGCGGCGCAGGCCAATATCGGCGTGCTGGAAGCGCAGCGCGCCGAGTCGGCCTCCACGCTCGCCTCGCTGCAGCTCACCCGCGACAAGGCCCTGCGCGACCTGTCCTTCACCGTGCTGAAGGCTCCCTATGACGGCGTCGTCGGCAACCGCTCGGTCGAGCAGGGTGATCTCGTCAGCCCCGGCCAGAAGCTCGCCGTCGTCGTGCCGATGGACAAGCTCTACATCGTCGGCAACTTCAAGGAGACGCAGCTCGGCCGGATGATGCCTGGCGAGAAGGTCCGCATCACCGTCGACGCTATCGACGGCCAGACCTTCGAAGGCACGGTTTCCTCGCTGGCGCCGGCTTCGGGCGCGGTGTTCTCGCTGCTGCCGCCGGAAAACGCCACCGGCAACTTCACCAAGGTGGTGCAGCGCGTGCCCGTGCGCATCGACGTGCCGGCCGACGTGCTGAAGGCCGGCAAGCTGCGCGCCGGGCTGAGCGTCGTCGTCGCGGTCGACAGCCGCACCGCGCCGGCTTCGACGACCAACTGATTGGGGGGGCGGCCCGGCGGCCGATTGAGCGCCGGGCCGTCCAGCCTGCCTTATCGTTTTCGACGCAATTCGGGACCGCCACGCGCTTGTCCCGGGAATTGCCCAGGGAGGCCATGACATGGCAACCGCAACCATCACCGCAGGATCAATGCCCGGACGTCCGGTCGCTGCCGCGCCGGCCCTGCCCGCGGACCATATGCCCGTGCGCCGCGTCGTCGCCTTCCTGGCGATGGTGTTCGGCATGTTCATGGCGATCCTGGACATCCAGATCGTCTCGGCCTCGCTCTCGGAAATCCAGGCGGGCCTGAGCGCCAGCTCCGACGAGATCCCGTGGGTGCAGACCGCCTACCTGATCGCCGAGGTGGTGATGATCCCGCTGTCCGGCTTCCTCAGCCGCATGCTGTCGACGCGCGTGCTGTTCACCACCGCGGCGGCCGGTTTCACCGCGGCCAGCGCGCTCGCCGCGACCGCCACCAATATCGACCAGATGATCGTCTACCGCGCCATCCAGGGCTTTATCGGCGGCGGCATGATCCCCAGCGTCTTCGCGGCCGCCTTCACCATCTTCCCGCCTTCAAAGCGCGCCGTCGTGTCGCCGATGATCGGCCTGGTGGCGACGCTGGCGCCGACGATCGGCCCGACGGTGGGCGGCTATATCAGCCACGCCATGTCCTGGCACTGGCTGTTCTTGATCAATGTCGTGCCGGGCATCCTGGTGGCGACGGCCGCTTGGTCGCTGATCGACTTCGACAAGCCCAACCTGAAACTGTTCTCGAAGTTCGACTGGTGGGGCCTGGTCGGCATGGCCGCTTTCCTCGGCTGCATGGAATATGTGCTGGAGGAAGGCCCGAACCATGACTGGCTGCAGGAGCCGGCGGTGTTTGCCTGCGCCATCATCATGACCATCGGCGGCGTCATCTTCTTCTGGCGCGTCTTCACCGCCGAGGAGCCGATCGTCGACCTGAGGGCCTTCAGCAACGTCAACTTCGCCTTCGGCTCGCTGTTCTCCTTCGTCGTCGGCATCGGCCTCTACGGGCTCACCTATCTCTATCCGGTGTTCCTGGGGCGTATCCGCGGCTACGATTCGATGATGATCGGCGAGGCGCTGTTCGTCAGCGGCCTGGCGATGTTCTTCACCGCGCCCGTTGCCGGCATCCTGTCGAACAAGATCGACCTCAGGCTGATGATGATGATCGGCTTCGTCGGCTTCGCCACCGGCACCTGGTGGATGACGCATCTCACGGCCGACTGGGATTTCTATGAGCTGTTGATCCCGCAAATCCTGCGCGGCTGCTCGATGATGCTGTGCATGGTGCCGATCAACAACATCGCGCTCGGCACGCTGCCGCCGGAACGGCTGAAGAATGCGTCGGGCCTGTTCAACCTGACCCGCAATCTCGGCGGCGCCGTCGGCCTCGCGGTGATCAACACGGTGCTGATCGACCGCAACGCCTTCCACTATGCGCGGCTCTCCGAGCATGTGCAGTGGGGCAGCGAGGCGGCGCAGACCAAGCTGCAGAACATGACGCAGAATTTCGGGCAGACCGCCGGTCTCGACGCCACAAGCGCTGCGATCTCGAAACTGTCCGGCATGGTGCACCAGCAGGCGGCGCTTTTGTCCTTCATGGACGTGTTCATGATGCTGACGGTGCTGTTCGCCTCGCTCGGATTTTTCGTGCTGTTCATCAACAAGCCGGCCCCGCAGGGCGGCGGTGGCGGCGGAGGCCATTGAGGAGCCGGAACCCCCGCCTGGCTTCCTCAACGCGTGACCCCGGAGATCGTCACCGATTTCCGGGGTCATTCTTTTTGGAGAGATTGAAAGCGACTCTTTGTTTTGACGCAATTCCGGACGGAAAACCGCTAGTGGCACTGCACAGGGATTTTGACCGGTCGGCTCTGTTTGCATTGGCAGGCGGCATGCGTTGGAGATTGGCCGAAATGCCCACCCCGTCGTCATTCTAGGGCGGAGCGGGAAGCGAAGCGTACCGCGTAGACCCTAGAATCCATGCCGTTACCTTCGCCAAGGAGTGCAACGAACAAAATTCTGCACGGTGGCGGCACTTCGAAGTCACGGCATGGATTCTATGGTCTGCGCCGCGTCGCTTCGCTCCTTGCTCCGCCATAGAATGACGAGGTTGGGGGCGGCCTCAACCAATCTCCGGCGTTTGCGCTGATTTCACGCAAATGAACGGAAAATCTTGCATCAAGACAAACGGCAACCTTAAAATCCCTGTGTCGGGGACTAGACACTTTTCCTGGAATTGCTCAGGCTGAAGCCGGCTTGAAGCTTAGCGCCACGCCGTTGATGCAGTGGCGCAGGCCGGTGGGCGGCGGGCCGTCATCGAAGACATGGCCGAGATGACCGCCGCAGCGCCGGCAATGGACCTCGGTGCGGGTCATGCCGAGCGAGCGGTCCTCGGTCTTGCCAATGGCGTTGGGGATTTCCTGCCAGAAACTCGGCCAGCCGGTGCCGGAATCGAATTTGGTCTCCGACGAATAGACCGGCAGGTCGCAGCCGGCACAGGCGAAGATGCCCTTGCGATGCTCGTTGAGCAGCGGGCTGGTGCCGGGATATTCGGTGCCTTGCTTGCGCAGCACATCGAAGGCCTCGTCCGAAAGGATGGCGTGCCATTCGGCATCGGTCTTGGTGATTTCGAACGTCTCGGCGGCGAGAGCGGGCTTCGGTCCGCCGGCACGCAGCATCGCTGCGGATCCGACGATGAGAGCGGTGGCGGCGGCCCCGCTCCAGAGAAAATCGCGACGGTTCATGGCCGTTCCT
This sequence comes from Mesorhizobium sp. CA6, assembly GCF_020165035.1. Classification (NCBI taxonomy): domain Bacteria; kingdom Pseudomonadati; phylum Pseudomonadota; class Alphaproteobacteria; order Hyphomicrobiales; family Phyllobacteriaceae; genus Mesorhizobium; species Mesorhizobium sp. CA6. Next base: position 80,364 of record NZ_JAIUHI010000022.1, read on the forward strand.
CCTGACGCATTTTGCCAAGATAGAGCCCGGGCCGGAAATCAAAAGCCGGTGACGCTCCATCTCCTCGTTCGAGCAATTCCGGACAGAACCTTCCTGGAACGCTCCGGATGCTGCTCCGCGCCGCCCTTGCGGGACGGACGCGGAGCACACCCCTGCCGGCGGCGCGGATCTTGAATGATGCGGCCAGCGCTCAGCCATGTCTTCGCCGGCCAGGCCCGCTTTGTTACATCTTCGGCAAGAGAACCTTGTCGATGACGTGGATGACGCCGTTCGACTGGCGGACATCGGCGATGGTGACATGGGCGACATTGCCGTTCTCGTCGGTGACGGTGACCTTGCCCTTCTCCGCCTTCACCGTCAGCTCGCAGCCGCCGACCGTCTTGACCTGGTGGGCGCCGCCATCGGCCTTGGCCATCTTGGCGACGTCGGCGGCCAGCGCCTTGGCGGCGACGACATGGCAGGTCAGCACCTTGGTCAGCTTGTCCTTGTTCTCGGGCTTGAGCAGCGTGTCGACCGTGCCGGCCGGGAGCGCCGCAAAGGCCTCGTTGGTTGGCGCGAAAACGGTGAACGGACCGGCGCCCTGCAGCGTGTCGACCAGGCCGGCGGCCTTGACGGCGGCGACCAGAGTTGTGTGGTCCTTCGAATTGACGGCATTCTCGATGATGTTCTTCTTGGCATACATCGGCGCGCCGCCGACCATCGGATTGGCAGCGTAGGCAACGGCGCCGAGCGCCGAAAGACCAAGTGTAGCGGCAAGCAAAAGGGTAGCGAGTTTACGCATGGTGTCAGTCTCCTCGGGTTATTTTCTTCCCGTCCTTGGGAACGCGAGGAGATACGGGTCCGAAAAACGTTAGTTTCACGAAGGGCGCGATTTTTTATTCCGGTGCTTTATTGCGTCTGCGTCACTGATGGCGGCAGCGAAATTTTCCCGCCTAGAAAGGGCAGGATATAGACTTCAGTTAGTCTTCGGTAACCGGCTGACCAGGGTCAGATGCCCTTCAGGTCACCCGCGGCGACGACCGGACCGGTAGGCTGGCCGGTCGGCGAACCGCCAGAGGGCTCGAGGCTGACGGCGAGCACGGCGCCTTGCGCCAGCTTCCGCTGGACGGCCGGCGTGACCGCCATGCGCGCGGTCGGGCCGGCGGGGATGACACCCATCGAAACCGGCGCGTTCTTGCCCTCGATCATCCACAGCTCGAAATCCTTGCCGGCGCCGCGGTCGCCGGAGACCAGCGACAGGCCGACCTCATGGCGGGCGGCGTCATAGACCGCAAGATATTTGACGTTGCTGTTGTCGGCGGCCAGAGAGGCGACCAGCCTGGTCTCGGGCGGCTGGACCGGCGGCCTGACGTAAGGCAGGGCGACATAGACGGCCAAAGCGGCGATGGCCGCGGCGGCGAGGCCGCGCCAGAAGGCGAGGCTCGCCCACAGGCCGCCGCTGGGCGCCGTGGACGCGGACGACGCGAACAGGCGGCGGTCGATTGCCACTTTCACGGAAGCCGGCGGCTCGACCGCGGCATAGGCGGCGGCCATGGGCGCGAAATGGGCTTCCCAGGCGTCGACCAGGCGGGCGAACGACGCCTCGGCATCGATGCGACGGGAAGCGATCTGGCGCTCGTCGGCTGCCAGGACACCGAGAACATATTCGGCGGCGAGCAGGTCGTCGCCTCCACGTTCCGGTCCGTTGTCCTCTGCCAGCGTCATCTTTCCAGGCATTCTCTCAGTTTCAGCAGGCTTCGCCGCAGCCAGGTCCGCATCGTGTTCAGCGGAACCTTGAAGCGCTCCGCCAGCTCGGCATAGCTCTCGCCGCCCAGATAGGCGCCCCGGACGGCTGCCGCCCGGTCTTGCTCCAGTTCGTCGAGGCAATGGTAGATGCGTTCGGTCTCGCCGCCCGCCACAGCCATGGCCTCGGGTCCCGGCGCCGGATCGGCGACGTCGAGGGCCGTATCGATGTTGGCAGAAGGACTGCGCCGCGACCGGATGCGATCGATCGCATGATTGCGCGCAACGGCCACCAGCCAGGAAATCGGGCTCAAATCGGAAACCGCGAAACGATCCGCCTTCGTCCAGATTTTGACGAAGACCTCCTGCAGCGCTTCTTCCGCATCACCCCGGTCCCTCAAGACACGAAGGCAGACGCCGAAAAGTTTCCCGCTGGTCTGCTTGTAGAGCAGATCGAACGCCGCCCGGTCCTTCATCGAAGTCCGGACGATCAGCTTGCTGATATCCTGCGGCGCCATGCAGGCAAATTAGAAGATTGCGATCTAATTGCAACGGCGGCGGAAGCGTTGTCCACCAGCGGCCACGGGCCGATCCTACGCGGCTCGATGGAGAAGCTTTCAGGACGGCTGAAGCGGCGGGCTGAAGCCTCCCAACCTCGTCATTCCAGGGCGGAGCAGCCGCGCAGCGGCGTCGCGAAGACCCTGGAATCCATTCCG